>JBFGZP010000174.1:0-7441 GCA_041586695.1 Thauera sp. | reverse complement strand
CATAGGTCGAATCGCGCTGCTTTTGCATGACTTCGGCGTCCCGATCGATCTCGATCGCGCCGGCCCGGGCGGTATTCGACGCGCGCTCGACGCAAAGGCTTCGCGCTCGCGCGCCCCCCACCTGACCCCGATGGCACCGATTAGGGGCGCCCATTGGTGCAGCGCCGCACCCATCTGGTGCACCGACCGCGGAACGTCACCAATGCAATCTCTCCCCGGATGCCGGATCGCCCCTGTTTGCCGGCTTTGGGGCGTCTTCTCCAAAACTGGCACGTATGTTGCGGTGCAGTAGCAACGGCAACAGCCTCGCCCTCCCCACGTGACCTCGTCCGCGGACGGGGCAAGGCACACAACACGATTTCTACCTTGGAGTTAATTCAATGAGCAAGAGCACAGGATTCAACCTGCTGGCATTCAGCGGGAAGATGAAGATCCTGCACATGAGCTGGATCGCCTTCTTCATCACCTTCTTCGTGTGGTTCAACCACGCCCCATTGCTTGCGGCGATCGCCAAGTCGATCGGGCTCGAGCCCGGTCAGGTCAAGACCCTGCTGATCCTCAACGTCGCGCTCACGATTCCGGCGCGAATCCTGATCGGCATGATCACCGACAAGTACGGCCCGCGCATCACCTACGCGGCGCTGCTGTTCGTCTCCAGCATTCCGTGCTTCATGTTCGCGCTCGCCGACGACTTCACCCAGGCAGCAGTCGCGCGCTTCCTGCTCGGCTTCATCGGCGCCGGCTTCGTGATCGGCATCCGCATGGTGAGCGAGTGGTTCCCGGCGAACGAACTCGGTACCGCGGAAGGCATCTACGGCGGCTGGGGCAACTTCGGCTCGGCCGCCGCCGCAATGGCACTGCCCACCCTCGCCCTGGTGTTCGGCGGCGACGACGGCTGGCGCTACGCGATCGCCCTCACCGGCGCGATGAGCCTGCTGTTCAGCTTCATCTGGTACCAGAGCGTGAGTGACACACCCAAGGGCTCGACCTACTTCAAGCCCAAGAAGAGCGGCGGCCTCGAGGTCACCAGCAAGGGCGACTTCGTCTTCCTGCTGCTGATGAAGCTGCCGATGTACGCCGCGCTCGCGCTGCTGACCTGGAAGCTCTCGCCCGAAGGCGTGAAGCTGATTTCTTCCGGCGCAGCCCTGGGGATCTACCTGGCGCTGGTCGGCATCTTTATCTACGACTGCTACAGCTCCTACAAGGTGAACCACGAGATCTTCGAGAAGCCGGTCGCGGAGATGCATCGCTACAAGTTCAAGCAGGTCGCTGTGCTCAACGTGCTGTACTTCGCCACCTTCGGCTCGGAACTCGCCGTGGTATCGATGCTGCCGCTGTTCTTCGCCGAGACCTTCAACCTCGACCCGGTCTATGCCGGCCTGGTGGCGTCGGCCTACGCCTTCATGAACCTGATGTCGCGCCCCGGTGGCGGCTGGATCTCCGACCGTTTCGGCCGCAAGAAGACGTTGCTGATCCTCACCGCCGGCCTCGCCGCGGGCTACGGGCTGATGGCGCTCACCAACAGCAGCTGGCCGCTGTGGCTGGCCGTGGCGGTGGCGATGGCGTGCTCCTTCTTCGTCCAGGCGGGCGAAGGTGCGGTGTTCGCGGTCGTGCCGCTGATCAAGCGTCGCCTCACCGGCCAGAT
This sequence comes from Thauera sp., assembly GCA_041586695.1. Taxonomy (GTDB): domain Bacteria; phylum Pseudomonadota; class Gammaproteobacteria; order Burkholderiales; family Rhodocyclaceae; genus Thauera. The sequence continues at coordinate 5,796 of JBFGZP010000174.1, read as the reverse complement.
CGCCGGCATGACCGGCGCCTACGGCAACGTCGGCGCGGTGGTGTATCTCACCGTCCTGTCGTTCGTCAGCTACGAGATCTTCTTCGGCGTGATCGCGCTCACCGCGGTGCTGGGTTTCGTCACCCTGCTGTTCATGGAAGAGCCGCAGGGCCATATGGCCGAGGTGAACGACGACGGCAGCGTGGAACTGATCAGCGTAAGCTGAGCAGCCTTTCACGACACGCACAAAGGGCATGAGCCAGCAGTTGCAGGTCCGCTTCGGCGGCCACTCCATCGCGGGGGTGAAGGAGGTCAACCAGGACGCCTTCACTGCCCACATGCCCAACGGTATCGACCGTGACCTCAAGGGCGCCGTCGCGGTGATCTGCGACGGTGTCAGCAGCGGCGAGGACTCACAGGTGGCGAGCCAGATGGCCGCCACCGTCTTCATCACCGACTATTTCAGCACCCCGCCCACCTGGAGCACGCGCAACGCAGCCTCGCGCGTGCTCCAAGGGCTCAACAACTGGATCCACCGGCAGAACGCCACGCGTCCCGGCCGACAGGACAGCATGCTCACCACCCTCTCGGCGGTGATCCTGAAGTCCAACACCCTGCACAGTTTCCATGCCGGCGATTCACGCATCTATCACCTGCGCGCCGGCACACTCGAGCAACTCACCCGCGACCACACCCTGATCGAGGGCGGGCGCGAATACCTCGCCCGCGCGCTCGGCGCCGACAGCCACCTCGAGGTCGATTACAAGACTCTCGACCTGGAGGAAGGCGACCTCATCCTGCTCAGCACGGACGGTGTGCATGGTGTGCTACCGACCGCGAGCATCCACGCGCACCTGATCGACTGCGGCGAGGATCTCGAAGCCTGCGCCCGCGGGCTGGTCGAGGCGGCAGGCAAAGCCGGCTCGGACGACAACCTCACCGCGCTGATCGTCGCGGTCGACCGCCTCCCGCGCGAGACCCTGGACGAAACCCACCGTCGCCTCACGCAGTTGCCGATCCCGCCGGTGATGAGCGCGGGCAACCGCGTCGACGGCTACGAAGTGCTGGACGTGATCTTCAGCGGCACACGCAGCCACATGTACCTGGTCAAGGACATCGACAGCGGCGAGCGCTTCGTGCTCAAGGCGCCGTCGGAGAGCTTCAGCGAGGATGCGATCTATCTCGACGGATTCATTCGCGAGGAGTGGGTCGGCCAGCGCATCGACCATCCCAACGTGATGAAGACCTTCCGCCCGCCGCGCGAGAAGCACTTCCTCTATTACCTCGGCGAGCACATCGAGGGCATGAACCTGCGTGAGTGGATGGACGACAATCCGAGGCCGCCGCTCGACGCCGTGCGCGACATCGTGCGCCAGGCCGTCGCCGGCCTGCGCGCCTTCCAGCGCGCCGACATGGTGCATCAGGATCTCAAGCCCGAGAACATCATGATCAACCGCGACGGCCGGGTGAAACTGCTCGACTTCGGCACCGTCCTGATCGCGGGCACGGACGAGATCGCCTCGCCCCTCGACAAGTCGGTGCCGCAGGGAAGCATCAACTACGTCGCGCCCGAATATCTCGTCGGCGACGGCGGCAGCTTTCGCTCCGACCTGTTCTCGCTCGCCGTCATCACCTACGAGATGATCACCGGCGAGTTGCCCTACGAGGAGCCCGCCGTGAAGCGCGTGAGCCTGGAGAACTACGGCAAGCTCGACTACATGCCGGCCACGCGCCATCGCCGCGACCTGCCGCTGTGGGTCGAAGCCTGTCTGCGCAAGGCCTTGCAGCCCAATCCGGTCTACCGCTACGAGGCCTTCTCGGAGTTCCTGCAGGACTTCACCCGGCCGAACCCGCGACTCCAGACCGGCATCAAGCGCCCGCCGCTGCTGCAGCGCAATCCGCTGCGCTTCTGGCAGATCCTGTCTCTCGTGCTGGTGATTCTCAATCTGCTGCAGCTGGCGCGAAGCTGAGGCCCGTTCGGCATCGCGATGGCCGGGCACGAACGCACGATCGGCAGTCGAGCCACGAAGGACGCACCACGCCGATGCGCGCGGTAGCGAAAATGCGAACGCAGAAAAGCAAGACGCCGATCCCTGAGGACCGGCGTCTTGCTTTCATGACTTGGTTGCGGGGGCAGGATTTGAACCTGCGACCTTCGGGTTATGAGCCCGACGAGCTGCCAGACTGCTCCACCCCGCGTCGGAGAAGCAGAACTATATATAAGGCACCGAGGTTAATCAAGGAAAAAGGATGGAAAGACGCAAAATCTATCGCATCGCCGGCAGTCCGCCACTGACGGCAAGGCCCCGCCGGTCGCCCGGGCGGGGCCTTGCTTGCCCGCGCAGCGTCGGGCCCCGCTGATGCTCAGGCGCCCCTCAGTCCCCCATCACCACGCCCTCGCGCCGCGGATCTGCCCCGCCCTGCAGCACCGGCACGCCGTCGACCCGGGTGCGCATGATGGCCTGCAGGCCGCTGGTCATGTTCATCTCGCGCACTTCATGCCCCCTGGCCTTGAGTATCTCCACGGTGGAGGGCGCGAAACGCTTCTCTTCCAGCAGGGTAGGCCCGCCCACCGAGGCGAAGTTGGGCAGATCGATCGCCTGCTGCGGCGTCAGCCCCCAGTTGAGCGTGCCGTACAGCGTCTTCGCCGTGTAGTGGATGATCAGCGAGCCGCCGGGGCTGCCGCCGCTCATTACCAGCTCGTTGGTGGCCTTGTCGAAGACGAGGGTCGGCGACATCGACGAGCGCGGCCGCTTCCCCGGCTGCACGCGGTTCGCGATCGGCTTGCCCTCGGCGTCCGCCGGCGCGAAGCTGAAGTCGGTCAGCTCGTTGTTGAGCAGGAAGCCCTTCACCATCTGGCGCGCACCGAAGGCGTCCTCGATCGTCGTCGTCATCGCCACGGCATTGCCGGCGGGGTCGACGATGCTGATGTGGCTGGTGCCGTACTCGGGCTGCTCGGGCATCGGCGCGAACGACGATTTCATCGCTCCGGGCTGGCCAGGCGTGCCGGTCTTCATGCTCTGATCGCCGATGAGCTTGCTGCGCTCGGCCAGGTAGGCCGGATCGAGCAGGCTCATCCAGCTGCCCGCCGGCGGCGACACGAAGTCGGGGTCGGCCAGGTAGAGGGCTCGGTCGGCGAAGGTCAGGCGCGCGGCTTCGGTATACAGGTGCAGCCATTCCGCCGACGGCGTGGCGCTGGGCATTCCGGGGGCCGCCGCCTCGAGCGGCAGTCCGGCAGCCCCGGTATTGCTCAGGATGCCCAGGATCTGGCCCACGGCGATGGCCCCCGAGCTCGGCGGCGGGAAACCGCAGATGCGGTAGTCCCTGGCCTTCGCCCGGTAATCGTGGCAGATCGGATCACGCTTCTTGGGCTGGTAGCCGGCGAGGTCGGGCAACGACATCCGCCCTGGATTGGTGGCATGGCCCTGCACCTTGTCGACGATCGCACGCGCGACCTCGCCCTCATGCAGGCCCTTCGAGCCGTTGGCAGCGATCGACCGCAGCACGGTGGCCAACTCGGGGTTCGTCAGCACATGGCCCACCGGCCAAGGTTTGCCCGCCGGGTCGTAGAAATAGGCTGCCGCCACCGGATCCTTGGGCAGATGTTTCTCGGTCGTCAGCATCGTGTTCAGACGTCCGCTGACCTTGAAGCCACGCTCGGCCAATTCGATGGCCGGCTTGAACAGCGTCGCCCAGGGCAGCTTTCCGTATTGCCGATGCGCCATCTCGAGCATGCGCACGGTGCCCGGCACGCCCACCGAACGGCCGCCGACCACGCCGTCGTAGAAGGCAAGGGGCTTGCCGTCGGCGCCGAGGAAGAGCTTCTCGTCGGCCGCGGCCGGCGCGGTTTCACGGCCGTCGAAGGCCTCCACCTCGCGGCCGTTGAAATGCATCAGGAAGGCTCCGCCGCCGATGCCGCTCGACTGCGGCTCCACCAGCGTCAGCACCATCTGCACGGCAATTGCCGCGTCGATTGCCGAACCGCCGGCCTTGATCACCTGATATCCGGCGTCGGTGGCGAGCGGGTTGGCGGCGGCGACGGCGAACTTCTTCGTCGTCCAGCCCGGCTTCTCGGTGTAACCGGAGGAGCCTTCCGGCTGGTCCGGGACCGTGTACGCGAACTCGGGCGCGGTGGCGCAGCCGGCCAGCAGGGCGGCGGCGAGGACGCTGGACAGGGTGGCGAAGGGCACGATTCGCATGACGACTCCCGGCAGTAAAAGCGCGAGTCTAAAAACAACATGGGCACCTGCCGCAACTAGGGCAAGCGCTAGGTTTCGCAGCGGGGCTGTAGCGTCTAAGGACGGCGGCCCCGGCCCGAGCGAATTCGGCGCTCGTGCATCCACATGATTCGGATGAGAAACATGCTGCCGCGCGAGCGAAGGAACGATCCGCGCTAAAATCGGCCCGATTTCCTCCCGACCACCCTCATGCCCCGTTTTCTGACCGCCGCGCTGTACAAGTTCGTCGCCCTCCCCGACTTCCGCGACTTGCAGGCCCCCCTGCTCGAGTGCTGCAGGCGCCACCAGGTCAAGGGCACCCTGCTGCTGGCCGAAGAAGGCATCAACGGCACCATTGCCGGCTCGGCCGAAGACGTCGGCGCGGTGCTGGAACATCTTCGCCGCGATCGGCGCATGGCCGACCTTGAGCACAAGTCGTCCTGGTCCGATGCGGCGCCGTTCCAGCGCATGAAGGTGCGCCTCAAGCGCGAGATCGTCACCCTCGGCGTACCCGGCGTATCGCCCGTCCACATGGCCGGGCGCTATGTGAAACCGCAGGACTGGAACCGCCTGATCGCCGACCCGGGAGTGGTCGTGGTCGATTGCCGCAACGACTACGAAGTGGCGATCGGCAGCTTCGACGGCGCGGTCAATCCGCACACGCGCAGTTTCTCCGAACTACCCGAATGGGTCAGCCGGGAATCCGCAGCCGGCGGCCTGCTCGCCGACAAGCCGCGGGTCGCGATGTTCTGCACCGGCGGCATTCGCTGCGAGAAATCCACCGCGTTCATGCGCATGCAGGGTTTCGAAGCGGTCTATCACCTCGAGGGCGGCATTCTCAAGTACCTCGAGACCGTTCCCGCGGAAGAAAGCAGCTGGCAGGGCGAATGCTTCGTATTCGACGAGCGGGTCTCGGTGGGGCATGAGCTCCTCCCCGGCCGTCATCGCCTTTGCCTTGCCTGCGGCCATCCGGTAAGCCCCGACGAGCAGGCACTGCCCGAGTTCGAGGACGGCGTGAGCTGCCCGCACTGCCACTCCCGCTCGAGCGAAGAGCGCCGCGGCGAGTTGCGCGAGCGGCGTCGCCAGCAGGCCCTGGCCGCCCGCCAGGCCGCCCGCCAGGCCGACAGCGCCGCGGACCGAACGACAACGCTGCGGGCGCGATGTCCGCCACCCTGCCCGTGCTCTACTCCTTCCGCCGCTGCCCCTATGCGATGCGCGCGCGCCTGGCGCTGGCGGCGAGCCGGCAGCAGGTCGAACTGCGCGAGGTGGTGCTCAAGGACAAGCCGCCTGAACTGCTCCAGGCCTCGGCCAAGGCGACGGTCCCGATCCTGGTGCTGCCCGACGGCGAGGTCATCGACGAGAGTCTGGAGATCATGCTGTGGGCCCTGCGCCGGGGCGACCCCGAGCGCTGGCTCGCACCGCAGACCGGATCGAGCGCGGAGATGATCGCGCTCATCGCCGACAACGACGGCGACTTCAAGCACCACCTCGACCGCTACAAATACCCCCAGCGCCACGACGGCGCCGATGCGCAAGCCCATCGGCGCGACGCGGCGGCCTTCGCGGCTCGACTCGAAGGGCGACTGGGCGCCCAACCGTG
>JBFGZP010000173.1:0-7464 GCA_041586695.1 Thauera sp. | reverse complement strand
CGCACGCCGACGTCGTCACCTCGACCACGCACAAGACGCTGCGCGGTCCGCGCGGCGGCATCATCCTGATGAAGGCCGAGCACGAGAAGGCGATCAACTCCGCCATCTTCCCCGGCCTGCAGGGCGGTCCGCTGATGCACGTCATCGCCGCCAAGGCGGTGGCATTCAAGGAGGCGGCCACGCCGCGCTTCCGCAACTACCAGGAACAGGTGATCGCCAACGCGCGCGTGATGGCTCGCGTGCTGGGCGAGGAGCGCGGCCTGCGCATCGTCTCCGGCCGCACCGAGAGCCATCTTTTCCTGGTCGATCTGCGCGCCAAGAAGATCAACGGCAAGGAAGCCGAGGCCGTGCTGGGCAGCGCACACATCACGGTAAACAAGAACGCGATCCCGAAAGACCCGGAAAAGCCCTTCGTCACCTCCGGCATCCGCATCGGCTCGCCGGCGATGACCACCCGCGGCTTCACCGAGATCGAGGCGGAGCAGACCGCCCACCTGATCGCCGACGTGCTCGACGCGCCCCACGACGCCGCGGTGATCGAGCGCGTGCGCGGCAAGGTTGCCGAGCTGTGCGGCAAGTTCCCGGTGTACGGCAAGTAAGCTGCAAGACCTGCGGGGGAGCGCGAAAATGTCCAGGCACCCGGCTCCCCCCGCCCCCGTCGTGCGTCCCGCCCGATGAAGTGCCCCTTCTGCGCTGACCCGAACACCCAGGTCACCGATACTCGCGAGAACGAGGACGGCGACGTCGTTCGCCGTCGCCGCCGCTGCGTGAAGTGCGACAAGCGCTTCACCACCTACGAGCGCATCGACCTCAAGATGCCGCACATCGTCAAGCGCAACGGCAGTCGCAGCGAGTTCGACCACGACAAGCTCGCCGGCAGCATGAACCTGGCACTGCGCAAGCGGCCCGTCACCACCGAGGCCGTCGAGGCCGCGGTCGATCGCATCGAGGCGCGCCTGCTGTCGATGGGCGCGCCCGAGGTGCCGAGCGAAAAGGTCGGCGAGCTCGTGATGAAGGAGCTCAAGAAGCTCGACAAGGTCGCCTACATCCGCTTCGCGTCGGTGTACCGCAACTTCGCCGACGTCGACGAGTTCGCCGAGGTGGTTCGTGAAGTGCAGGCGCGCCCGAAGCGCGCGCGCGGCGGCGCACCAGCGGAACCGGATCCCGAGCGTGACCTTTTCGGCGACTGATCACGCAGCGATGGCGCGGGCGCTCGTGCTCGCCGAGCAAGGCCTGCACACCACCGCCCCCAATCCACGCGTCGGCTGCGTGCTGATGAAAGGCAGCCACACTGTGGGCGAAGGCTGGCACAGGCGGGCGGGCGAGCCGCACGCCGAGGTGCTGGCGCTGCGGGCCGCAGGCGCCGAGGCGCTTGGTGCCACCGCCTACGTCACTCTCGAACCCTGCTCCCACTTCGGTCGCACCCCGCCGTGCGCCGACGCCCTCATCGAGGCCGGCGTCGCCCGCGTGGTGGCGGCGATGGAGGATCCGAATCCGCTGGTGGCCGGTCGCGGCATGGCCCGCTTGCGGGCGGCGGGCATTGTCACCGAGCACGGACTGCTCGAGGCCGAGGCGCGCGAACTCAATATCGGTTTCACTGCGCGCATGGAGCGCGGACGCCCGTGGTTGCGGCTGAAGGCCGCCAGCACGCTGGACGGCAAGACCGCGCTCACCAACGGCGTGAGCCAGTGGATCACCGGCGCCGAGGCGCGCCGCGACGGACATCGCTGGCGCGCCCGCGCCTGTGCCGTCCTGACCGGCATCGGCACGGTCAGGGAGGATGACCCCCAGCTCACGGTGCGCGACATCCCGTGCGAGCGCCAGCCGCTGCGGATCCTGATCGACGCCAGGCTCGACGTCTCACCGCAGGCGCGCATCCTGCGCGGCGAGCCGATCCTGATCGCCACGGCGTCGGACGACATGGCCCGCATCGCGGCACTGAGTGCCGACGGCCACGAGTTCGTCGTCCTGCCCAATCCGGCGGGCAAGGTCGACCTGCCGCAACTGATGCTGGAGCTCGGCCGCCGCGGGCTCAACGAAATCCATGTCGAAGCCGGCTTCAAGCTCAACGGCTCCCTGCTGCGGGAGGACTGCGTGGATGAGTTGCTGCTCTACCTGGCGCCGATGCTGGTGGGCGACACGGCCGGCGGCCTGTTCAACCTGCCGGAGCTGAGCCGCCTGCAGGACGCCGTGCGCCTGGACATCCGCGACGTGCGTCGGGTCGGCGGGGACATGCGGGTGATTGCGCGGCCGATCCGCTCGCTCGAGGCCGCGTCGGGCGCCCGGTAGGGCCGGCGCCAGCCCGCCGTTGGTGGCGCCGCCCGCCTCTGTGCGGAAGATCGCGGCCGAAGCTGGCCCTAAGAGGCGCCGCCGCAGACCGTGCACCCCGGATCCTTGCCGAAGCCCACGCTGCGCCACTCCATCGCCATGCCGTCGAGCAGCAGCAGACGGCCGTCGAGCGAGGTGCCGCAGCCGATGAGCAGCTTCAGCGCTTCGGCGGCCTGGGTAGCGCCGATGATCCCGACGATGGGTGCGAACACGCCCATCACCGCACAGCGCACCTCTTCCACATCCTCGCCCTCGGGAAACAGGCAGTGGTAACAGGCGCTGTCGGCGTGGCGCCGGTCGAACACCGCCACCTGTCCATCGAAGCGGATCGCCGCACCGGACACGAGGGGCTTGCCGTATTTCACGCAGGCGCGGTTGACGGCGTGGCGGGTGACGAAATTGTCGCAGCAATCCAGCACCACGTCGGCCGCGGCCACCTGAGCCTCCAGCGCCGCGCCCTCGAGACGCAAGGCGAGGGCTTCCACCTTGGCGAGGGGATTGAGCCGGCGCAGGGTGTCGCGTGCGGAGTCGACCTTGGGCCGGCCGACCATCTCCGCCGAATGCATGATCTGACGCTGCAGGTTGGTGAGGTCGACGTCGTCGTCGTCCGCGATCGCGATCGTCCCGACACCTGCGGCGGCAAGGTACATGGCGGCGGGCGAACCGAGTCCGCCCGCGCCCACGATCAGCGCCCGCGCACCGAGAATCGCCTCCTGGCCCTCGACCCCGATTTCGGGCAGCAGGATATGGCGGCTGTACCGCAACAGCTGATCGTCGTTCATCGGCGCTACTTGTACTCGCGCAGGTCGGGCGGGGTGTCGTCGTGATCGCCGTGCTGATGGTGATCCCAGGCCTGGATATAGACCTCGTTCGACTGCTTGATGAGGCGCTCGGGCGAGACCAGGTTGTGGCGCTGTGTCTCCTCGCAAAAATACACCAGCGCACGGAGGATCTTCATGTAGAGGGTGTTGTCGAGCGCGAAACCGGCTTCACGCAGCGCGTCTTCGAGTGTCTCCATCGAGTAGTCGAGCACCGAATAGCGCACGATCAGCGACAGCTCGCGATCCGCGCGCTCGACGTGCAGGCCCTTGAGCATGCGCAAGGCCTGCCAGGCGCGATCGACCTGTCCGGCCGGCATCTTCTTGAAGCGCAGCTCACGCGCCTTGAAGATGCCGGTGCCGGGCGCGGGGTGGTCATGATTTCTGCCGGCCAGCTTGTAGGCGGTTTCCCGACGCATCATGCCCCTCTCGCGATCATGGATTATTTCTTATTCTGGACGATCTGCAGGCCCTTGAGAAGGCTGATCGCCTGCTTGAGCTGGTGGTCGTCCTTCCCGGCGAGTTCGAAGCGCACCGGATCGGGCTGCGCTTCCTCGCCCGCCCCGCCCTGCTTCTTGCGCTCCTCCTCCGCCTTGCGCTCGGCCTCCGGGTCCTTGTCGTTGCCGAGGTGGCCCAGCAGGTCGGCCTCGCGCACGCGCTGGCTGGAGCCGTTCTCGCTTTCCTCGACGATGATGTCGGGCTCGATCCCCTTGGCCTGGATCGAGCGCCCGCTTGGGGTGTAGTAGCGCGCCGTGGTGAGCTTGATCGCGGTGCTGTTGTTGAGCGGGAGGATGGTCTGCACCGAGCCCTTGCCGAAGGTCTGCGTGCCCATCACCACCGCGCGCTTGTGATCCTGCAGCGCGCCGGCGACGATCTCGGAGGCGGAGGCGGAGCCGCCATTGACCAGCACGACCATCGGCAGGTCCTTCACGCCGTCGGGGAGACTGCGCAGGAAATCGTCGCGCGAGCCGCGCAGGTAGTCCTCGGGCGCGGCGCGATACTCGCGCTTGGCGTCCTCGGTACGACCGTCGGTCGACACCACCAGCGTGTTCCGCGGCAGGAAGGCCGAGGCCACGCCGACGGCGCCGTGCAGCAGGCCACCCGGATCGTTGCGCAGGTCGAGCACGAGACCCTTCATCTCGCCCTCGGTGCTCAGCTTGCCCAGATGCTGTACCACGGCGGCGGCGGTGTTTTCCTGGAACTGGGCGACGCGCAGGTAACCATAGCCCGGTTCCACCACCTTGGACTTCACGCTCTGCACCCGGATGACCTCGCGGGTGAGCTTCACCACGACCGGGCGGGTCTCGCCCTTGCGTACGATGGTGAGGACGATGTCGGTCTTGGGCTTTCCGCGCATGCGCTTGACCGCGTCGTTGAGCGTCATGCCCTTCACCGGCGTGTCGTCGAGCTTGACGATGAGGTCGCCCGCCATCACGCCGGCACGGAACGCCGGCGTGTCCTCGATCGGCGAGATGACCTTGACGAAGCCGTCCTCCATGCCGACCTCGATGCCGAGACCGCCGAACTCGCCCTGGGTGCCGACCTGCAGGTCCTTGAAGGCCTCGGCGTCGAGATAGGCCGAATGCGGATCGAGGCCGGAGAGCATGCCGCTGATCGAATCGGTGATCAGCTTCTTGTCCTCGACCGGCTCCACATAGCCCTGCTTGATCGCGTTGAACACGTCCGCGTAGGCACGCAATTCGTCGACCGGTAGCGGCGCCTGGGTCGCCCGGTCGGCATTGGCCGAGAAGTTGAGGCTGATCATGACCCCGGCGAGCACGCCGGTCATGACCAGGCCGAATTGTTTCAGCTTGCTGTGCATGAGCACTCCATCGGGGAAACGGCCGCTGAGCGGCACTTCACGCCCGGTTGTCTAGTTGAGTCTTACCCACTGCATCGGATCGAGCGGGCGTCCCTGATGACGGATTTCGAAGTATAAACCCGAATCCGCCCCCCCTCCGCTGGCGCCGACGCTGGCGATCGCCTCGCCGCCGCCGACTGCGTCGCCGACGACCTTCAGCAAGGCATCGTTATTGCCATAGACCGAAAGGTAGTCGCTGCCATGGTCGATGATCAGCAGATTGCCATAGCCTCGCAACCAGTCGGAAAACACCACCTCGCCCGAGGCCACCGCCCGCACGTCGCTGCCGCTGGTCGCGCGGATGAAGACCCCTTTCCAGGTGGTGCCACCTTCCGCCCTTTGAGCACCAAAACGGCCGACGAGTTCGCCGCGCACCGGAAAACGCAGCTGACCGCGCAATTGTCCGAACGCGACACCCGTCGGCGTCGGCCCCGCGCTCCTCCTGACTTCGGCGACGACCGGCTCGGCGCGCTTCGCCGCGGGCGCCGGCGTGGTCGCCGGGGCGGCGTCGCCGCGGTCCTGCGCCGCCCGCAGTGCCGCGAGGCGCTCCGCCGCGGCGCGACGCTCGGCGGCGCGCTGCTCCGCGGCACGCCGCGCCGCTTCCCGTGCCGCGGCCTCGCGCGCGCGCTGAACGAGGGTGTCGATCACGCGCGCGAGGCGCTGCTCGTCCTCGCGCAGGGCGCTGACCTCGCGTCGTTGCGTCGTCAATTGCGCGGCGATGGTGGCCAGCGCCTTCTTGCGCGTCGCTTCGACCGCCTCGAGCGCGGTGCGCTGCTTGCGCTGCTCGGCCTCGAGCCCGGCGACACGGTCGCGCCGGAGCGCGATGTCGGCAGCGCGCGCGGCCTTCTCGCGCAGGTCGGCGCGAAGGTCGTCGATCAGTGCCAGGCGGGCGCGACCGAGGTATTCGAGATATTGGGCGTCGCGCGCGAGCTGGTTCGGGTCGCGCGCCGACAGCAGCGGCGCGACGCCATCCGCGGCGCCGTGAACATAGTGCCGTCGCAGCCAGTCGGCGAGTTCGTCGCGGCGCGCCGCGATCCTCGCCTCGACCTCGCGCTGCTCGGCCTCGACCCGCGCGAGCTGCTGCTCGGCATCCTTGCGATCGGCTTCGAGCTTGCGCAGGCGCCGATGCACCCGCGACACCTCGCGCTCGGCCTCGGTTGCGGCCTTCGCCGCATCGGAGCGCGAGGCCTCGGTCGCGGCCATTTCCTTCTGCAGCTCGCTGATGCGACGCTTCAGGTCGTCGAGATCGGAGCGCTTGTCGGCGATGTCGCCGCCGCTCTGCGCCGTCGCGAGGACGGGCAGCAGGACCAGCATGGCGGCTAGCAGGCCGGCAGGGACGCCGGAACGGCACCTCATGGCGCGGGCGAACGCGGGATTCGCGCGGGAATCAGGCTTTCGCCTTGCCCTGGCTCGCCACCGCGGCCTGCGCGGCGCGGATGGTGTCCTCGTCGGCGAGGTAGTAGCTCTTCAACGGCTTCAGGTTGATGTCGAGCTCGTAGACCAGCGGTTGCGCCGTCGGGATGTTGAGGCCGACGATCTCGCTATCGGAGATGCCGTCGAGGTACTTGATGAGCGCGCGCAGGCTGTTGCCATGCGCCGCAACCAGGATACGGCGGCCAGCGAGGATCTGCGGCACGACCACGGTTTCCCAGTAGGGCACGACACGTGCCACCGTGTCCTTGAGGCATTCGGTGCGCGGGAACTTCGCCCGCGGCAGGCCGGCGTAGCGCGGATCGTCGAAATCCAGGCGCGAATCACCATCTTCGAGCGGTTCCGGCGGCGTGTCATAGGAGCGGCGCCAGACCAGGACCTGGTCGTCGCCGAACTTGGCCGCGGTCTCCGCCTTGTTCAAGCCCTGCAGCGCGCCGTAATGGCGCTCGTTCAGCCGCCAGGAGTGCTCCACCGGCAACCACAGCGAATCCAGCTCCTCGAGCACGATGTTCAGTGTCTTGTTGGCGCGTTTCAGCACCGAGGTATAGGCGAGGTCGAAGGCATAGCCCTCGCGCTTGAGCAGTTGCCCCGCGGCATGGGCTTCGGCCACACCCTGTTCGGTGAGGTCGACATCGGTCCAGCCGGTGAAGCGGTTATCCTTGTTCCAGGTGGACTCGCCATGGCGAAGGAGAACGATCTTGTACATGGGAAGGCAGATCCGGTAGAGGTTCGAGAAATCGTCGGCCACGCCACGCTTGACCGAGCATGACCGAAGCCGGCTATTTTATACTATCGCCTTTGCCCCTTCCGGCTTCGACGTGAACAAAGACGACATCTTCGAACTGATCGACAAGCACGAGCACATCGAGACGGCCGCGCGCGCACTGAAGGCAATCGCGCACCCGCTGCGCCTGAAGATCCTGTGCGTCCTCGGCGAGAGCGAAGTCTGCGTGCAGGACATCGTCGAAGCGGTCGGCACCTCGCAAAGCAACATCTCCCAGCACCTTGCAATCCTGCGCGACAAGG
>JBFGZP010000172.1:0-7467 GCA_041586695.1 Thauera sp. | reverse complement strand
CATCCGCGGCCTTGTCGAGCCGCGGATCGGCGCCGCCCATGGCGGTGCGCTCACGCCCGGGCAGTACCGCGAGCTGGCCATGCAGGTCGAGACCGCGGTCGGTGGCATCGTCGCCAACTGCAAGCTCGAGCCGCAGGCCGATGCGATGCTGCACCTGGTGATCGCCGAACTGGGTGAAGGCACCGACGCGATGGCTGGCCGCAAGGCGGAGATGGGGCCTGGCGACGGCCTGGCGCAGGTGGTGCTCGCGGTCAATGAGTACGGCCGCCACTTCGACCATCCCGGCTTCGCACCGATTCATGACGGTCACTGAACCCTTGGCGCCGAGCCATCGAGTACGGCATCGCATTGCCGTTGCGCTCGGCTCGGCGGCACCCGGGCCGGCTCGCGCCGGCCGCGAATCGAGGAGTATGGCCATGCAAACCCCTGCCTTCTTCGACGCTGTACCGCCGATCGTAGTGGCGGACCCCCTCGCCGAGACGCTTGGAGCGGCCGAGGGCGGCATCATCGAGTATCGCTACCTCGATGCGGTCAAGCTGACCGGGCATTCGTGCCCGACCGTGGCCGGCGCCTGGCTGATGACGCGCACCGCGCTCGCGCGGCTCTATGCCGACACGCTGCCGCACAGGGGAGAGCAGCGGGTCGAGTTGCGCCAGCGCAGCGACGAGGGTGTGGCCGGCGTGATCGCCAGCGTGGCGGCGCTCATCACCGGTGCTGCCAACGAGGGTGGGTTCAAGGGCTTGGGCGGTCGCTTCGGCCGCCAGGGCCTACTGCGTTTCGGCGTGGCGATGAGCGGTGAGATCCGCTTCACCCGCGTGGACACCGGCCAGGCGGTCGAACTGGTCCACCACCCGCGGGGCGTTCCGCGCCCCGCAGCGCTGACGCGCCTCCTGCAGCAAGCGTTCGGACCGGCGGCGGACACCGCCACGCGGAGAGCCTTTGCCGACGCATGGCAAGCCTGGGTGGAGGAAATCCTCCGGGCGCACGCCGACGATCCTGCGCTGATCGAGGTTTTGGCGTAGACGCGATGGCCCGCAAGGAAATTGCCCCTGAAGTCTTTCTGGCCGGTCTGGCGTTGTTCAAGGAACTCGATGCCGAGACGCTGACCCGCCTTGCTGCCGGCACGACACGGCGCAGGCTGAGGCGTGGCGAAATGCTGTTCCGCAAGGGCGATCCAGCGACCGGGATGTACGTCGTCGTGGTCGGCGAGATCAAGCTGGTCGCGCGCTCGCCGGTGCGCGGCGCACGCCTGTCGGGCATCGTCGGGCCAGGGCAGAGCTTAGGTGAGCCGGTGATGTTCCTCGAGCGGCCGGCCGTCGTCGACGCCCAGGCGGCCAGCGACGCGCTGTTGCTGTACCTGCCCAGAGAGGTCGTGTTCGCCGAAATCGAGCGCAGCCCGACATTCGCCCACCGGATGATCGCGGGCCTGAGCAAGCGCGTCGAAAGCCTGGTAGGCGAACTCGACCGCCAGTCCCTCGGCAGCGGCCGCGAACGCTTCGTCGCCTACCTTCTGCGCCAGTGCCGCGACATGTCCGGCCCGGCCGTGATCACGCTGCCGGCCGCCAAGGCGCAGATCGCCTCGCAGCTGAATCTGAGCCCGGAACACTTTTCGCGCATCCTGCGCGAGTTGGCCGAGGCCGGGCTGCTGCGGGTCTCGGGTCGCAAGATCACGGTGCCGAGCCCCGATCGACTGGACGCTGTGGCACGCCGCGGCTGACGCCGTCGCCCCGGGCGTGGGTCGGCGGGTCTCATCGACTCGCCCGGCGATCCGGCAACGGAGCGACTTCGAGAACGGCGAACGGAGGCGCTTCAATCTCGGCCTGATCGCGGCGGATAAGATTCATTTAATTTGACTCTTAAAAATGTGCAGTCTAGATTCATCTTAAGCGCCGGAGATTCCTGGTGCATCCAGGCCAGGGCGCAGATGCGAACCCGAACTACCAGGAGAGTGCCATGAACGAACACGTCGCCAAATGGAAGACCGAACACGCCAACTTCGCCCGCCTGCTCGATCTCGTCGATGCCCAGATCGCGGTTTTCCATCGCGGAGAGCGGCCGGACTACGAATTGATGCTCGAGGTCATGCACTACATGACCCGATACCCCGACCGCTATCACCATCCGCGCGAAGACCTCGCGTTCGAGACAGTGGTCGCGAAGGTGCCCGATCTGCGCCCGGTGGCGGATGAGCTGAGCGCTCAACACGTGCGCATCGCCCGCTGCGGAGCAAAGCTCGTAGGCGAGCTCGGTGCCATCGTCGATGGCGCGGTGCTGGCGCGCACCGCAGTCGAAGCCGACGCCGGTGACTACACCCGCGTCATGCGCCGGCACATGCAGCACGAGGAAGCCGAGATTTTTCCCGCGGTCGACCGGCTGCTCAAGGCGGAGGACTGGTTGCTCATCGACGCCCGTATCCACTTCATCGCCGACCCGATCTTCAGCGAAGCCGTGCAGGATCGCTATCTGAGCCTCCACCGACGGATCGCACAGCAGGTCGGGTGTGGCTGCTTGGAGGCCGGCGCCTGACCTACACCTGAGAGGGTGAATCGGGCAGGGAGGAGAGCGGGGCTGCCGGTGTCGCCACGGTGGCAGCCCCCGCCGCCTCGCTTCCTTTCAGGAATCCATTCGGAACACGGAGTACACAATATGAAGTCGCCCTCGAGTCGGCGCGCGCGGAATTTGAACCTGCTGCAGATTCGTTTCCCCGTCGGTGCCATCGCCTCGGCCAGTCACCGTATTTCGGGCGCGATACTGCTGCTGAGCCTGCCGGTGCTCGTGGAGGCGTTTGCACGCAGCCTCAGCTCGGAGGCCGCCTATGAAGCACCGCTCTCGGCCTCCCGCAGCCCGTTCGGGATCATCGCGCTGCTGCTGCCGTGCTGGGCGATTGCACAGCATGTGTTCGCCGGTATCCGGCACTTGCCGATGGATGTGGGCATCGGCTCGGACCTTCCGCTGGCGCGCCGCTCGGCGTGGGCGGTGCTGGCGGGCGGTGCGCTCGGCACGGCGATCCTGCTCGGGGGCTGCTGTCAAGAGACTGTTCGGCGGCTTGCGGCCGTGGGTCTGGCAACGTCTTCCAGCCATCTATCTGCTGCTGTTTCTTGCCGGGCTCTCGATCGCCATCGCAAGCCTGCGCGGGGTCGACGACGACATCGACTGGGGCAGCGCTGGGGGTTCTGACGAGCCAGGGTACCGCCGCCCGGCGATCAGCCCGCGGCGAGGTTGCCCAGGGCGTGGTGCGAAGCCAGCCTGATGACATAGCCTAGTTTGAACAGCCCTGCGGCGACCGGCATCAGCAGGTGCGCCATGATCTGCGCGGGCAGGCTGAAGTCGTCGGCCCAGGCATAGGCGACCAGGGCGGCGCCCAGCAGGGCGACAAGCGCGAGGCCCATCGTCCAGCGAGCTAGGAACAGGGTCTTTTGCGCAGCGTGCCCGGGCGTGTTCATTCTTGCTCCTTGGCGTCTTCGGGGGCTCGTTCGTCGAGCAGATGGTGCTTGGGCCGGACGTCGGCCCAGGCGTCGGCGTCGGGCAGGCTCGCCTTGCTCTCGACGATGACCGGCCAGGCGCCGGCGAGCCGGGCATTGAGGGCCAGGTACTGCTGCTGTTCGAGGCTCAGCTCTTCTTCCGGCACGATGGCTGCGACCGGACATTCGGGAATGCACAGGGTGCAGTCGATGCACTCGCCCGGATCGATCACCAGGAAGTTGGGCCCTTCGCGAAAGGCATCGACCGGGCAGACGTCGACGCAGTCGGTGTGCTTGCAGCGGATGCACGCTTCGGTGACGACGTGGGTCATGACATCGCCCCCTCGAGCGCGGCCTCGATCGCGGGGAACAGTTCGCGCTCCTCGAAGCGCACGTGCGCGATCAGGGCCTTGCCGGCCTCGGCTTCCTGTTCGCCCCGCAAGGCTGCGGCGAACAGGCGATCGAGCGCGGCATGTTCGGCGCGCAGGCGCGACGCCAGCGCGGTTTCCTGCCTGCCATCGAGCAGCGGCAGGAAGCTCCGTTCCTCCTCGGCAAAGTGGTCACGAAGCGCGGGGAGCATCGCTCGCAGCGCGTCGCTCGCACCGCCGCTCATGAGCGAGCGGCCCAGGCGCAATGCGGCGTGATGTTCGCGGGACAGCGGTACGAGGCGGGGATCGCGGCGCATGGTGGTTTCCTTGCAGGGCATTGACGGTTCATTAAGATGAATTGTAAAAGCATCTTTAAAAGAGTCAACAGAAACGAATCTTTTAATGCTAGGGTTGGAACGAACAACGAGCCTGGCAGCAGCCGCGGGCAGTGTCAGGCTTACCCCCGGAGAAGGCGATGCACATTACCCAGCACACCGACTACGCCTTGCGCGTCCTGATCTACCTCGGCGCCTGCCCCGAGCGCCTGGTGACGGTGAAGGAGGTCTCGGAGCGATTCGAGATCTCGCGCAGTCACCTCATGAAGATCGTCAATCGACTGGTCACCGACGGCTTTGTCGACGGCTTGCGCGGCAAGGGCGGCGGCCTGCGCCTGAGGCGGCCTGCCGAAGAGATCGTGGTCGGTGACGTCGTGCGCCGAATGGAGCCGGGTTTCGATCTGGTCGATTGCTTTCGCGCCGACGGGACTTGCCTGCTCGCCCCGGGGTGCCGGCTAAAGAGCGCCTTCAGCAATGCGCTGCAGGCCTTTCTCGTCTCACTCGATGGCGTGACCCTGGCCGATCTGATCCTCGAGCGCCCGCATCTGCGCGGGGTATTGAAGATCAGGGAGATCGGCGCCTCGGCGTGACAGGGTGGCCGCTGCCGGCAAGGGATGGCGGGCGCGCGAAACGGCACGCCGGCCCGAGCGCTCGGGCCGGTGCAGCGGGTCCCCGCAGCACAGTGGGCGCATGCGACGGCGATCGGGACACGGCGCGGACCGCGGGCGCCGGGCAGGGGAGCCGGTACCATTACAGGCATGAAGCGCTTTCTGCTGTCGTCGTTCGCGTTCGCTCTTGTCGCGGTCCCGCTCATGCTCGCGGCAGCGGTGTTCCTGTGTTTCGAGGACAGGCCGTCGGTTTCCCGTTCCGCCGAACTCACGCCTGCACACATCGAGCGCGCGAAGCGGGTCCTGGAGGCGCACGATCCGCGCGGGCTGGGCGGTGGCGGCGTGCGTGAGCTCAGGCTCGGTGTCGCCGAGCTCGATCTTGCCGCGAACTACCTTGCCCACCGTTACGGGGGCGGCAGCGCGCGGATCGACCTGGATTCGGACACGGTCGAGCTCGCACTCAGCGTCGAGGTCCCCCACATGCCTTTCGGGCGCTTCCTGAATATCGTGATCACCGTGCGTGAAACGCCCGGATTGCCCGCGCTGGAAGCCTTGAGTATCGGCCGCGTCACGGTGCCGGCGTGGGCGGGCAAACTCGTGCTTGCGGGGGCGGCGCGCGCGATGGCGACGGTCGAGGAGTACCGGCTCGCCGCGGCCACGATACGTGGTGTCGCCATCGACGAGAAAGGCATGCGGGTCGTCTATGCGTGGCAGGAGGACTTGCCCGACCGCCTGCGCGCCGCGGCGCTGCCGCTGGTCGACCGGGAGCGTCTGAAGATCTACCACGAAGGCCTGGTTCGGGTCGCAGGGCAGGCACGGCCGCAGGGCGGGTTGCCGCTTCCGCGCCTGCTCGTGCCCTTGGCAGCAGTCGCCGTCGAGCGCTCCGCCGGTGGCGATGCGCAGGCGGAGAGTCGCGCGCTGATTGCGGTGGTTGCTGCCTACGTGAGCGGCAGCGGGATCACCGCCATCGTCCCGCAGGCACGCGAATGGCCGCGTGCCGCACGGCGCACGGTGACCTTGGCGGGGCGACGCGACCTGGCGCAGCATTTCACCGTTTCGGCGGCGCTCGCCGCCTTTGCCGGCAGTCCGCTCGCGGATGCGATCGGCCTGTACAAGGAAGTGGAGGATTCGCGCGGCGGCAGTGGCTTCAGCTTCAAGGACATCGCCGCGGATCGCGCAGGCACGGTGTTCGGCGAACTCGCGACGCGATCGGCCGACAGTGCACGAACGCTGCAGCAAAACCTCGCCGCCGGCGTGAACGAACGCGACATGATGCCGGACGTGGCGAACCTGCCCGAATTCCTGTCCGACGCGCAGTTCAGGCGCCGCTTCGGCGGCGTCGGCGCGCCGGCCTACAAGAACATGATGCGCAAGATCGAGCGACGGATCGCGGCCTGCACGCTCTATCGGCAATAGCCGCCGGGCTGAGCGCCACGGATCGTCGGCGCGGCAGAGCCGGGCGTGCGGCTGCCGCAGCATGGTGCCGGCAAGGTCGGATGGCGGTAGAGTCGCACGCACTTGCCACGGGCGCGGCGCCAGGGTGGATTCGCCGCTGCGTCGAGCGGTACTGGCGGTGAAGCATGCATACGAATGAACGGAGTGCGTCGAAACACATGAGCAAGATCGAATCCCGAGCCGAGCAGATCGATGTTCGCGGTCTGCGCTACAACGTCCGCCACTGGGGGCCGGAAGGGGCGCCCGAGGTTTTCCTGCTGCACGGCTGGATGGACGCCTCCGCCACCTTCCAGTTCGTCGTCGACGCGTTGCGCGAGACGTGGCACGTCATCGCCCCGGACTGGCGCGGCTACGGCGCGACCGAATGGCTGGGCCGCCCCTACTGGTTCCCCGACTACTACGCCGACCTCGACTGCCTGCTCGCGCATTACTCGCCGGATCGGCCCGCGCGCGTGGTGGGCCACAGCATGGGTGCCAGCATCGCGAGCATCTATGCCGGGGTGAGGCCCGGGCGGGTTGCCCGCCTGGCCATGCTCGACTTCCTCGGCCTGAAACCGCCGGCGGAGGACGACGCGCCGACCCTGATCGGCAACTGGCTGGCCGCGATGCGGACCGAGCCGAAAATGCGCGGCTACCCGAGCCATGCCGCGCTGGCCCGGCGCCTGCGGGCGGTCAATCCGCGCCTGAGCGTCGAGCGGGCCGCATTTCTCGCCCAAACCGTCAGCCGTTTCGGCGCCGATGGCCAGGTCGAGATGGCCTGCGACCCCTGGCACAAGATCCCGGCGCCGGCGGTCTATCGGGTGGAGGATGCGATGGCGAGCTGGCGACGGATCGTCGCGCCGGTGCTGCTGCTGATCGCCGACGAGGGCTTCGTGCATGAGCGCTTCGGCAGCGATTCCGAGGAACTGCGGCGGCGCATGGCGTGCTTCGCCGCGCTCGAATCTTCGACGATCGTCGACTCGGGACACAACCTGCAGCACGACCAGCCCGAGGCGGTCGCCTCGGCGCTGGAGGCATTTCTGCTAAGGGAGTGACCGCTCGCGCGGGGCGTGTTTATTCGGGTTGACCTCGATTCCGCAGCAGGCGCATCACGAGGCGGTGCAGGTAGGCGATGACGACATAGGCACCGATAAGCTCCAGACCAGGCACATCGTAATCATTTCTCCCGGTCTTCACCCTGCGCAGGCATGAAGGCGTCCTCGTAGCTTTCGAGGTAGTCGCCCGGTGCCGGCAGCGGCGT
>JBFGZP010000171.1:0-7509 GCA_041586695.1 Thauera sp. | reverse complement strand
TCGGCCTGCCGGCACGGGACGTGTACGGCGTGCGCGTGGCCGATTCGCGCTTCGGCTACAAGAGCCTGGGAAAGAGTGGCAACATCTCCAAGGCTCAGCACTGCCGCGCCGAGGTCTTTCTCGAGCGCTTCGGCTGGATCGCGGTCGACCCGGCCGATGTGCGCAAGGTCGTGCTGGAGGAGCCGCCGGGCACGCTCGCGCTCGACGATCCCAAGGTGCTCGCGGCGCGCAAGCAGCTGTTCGGCGGCTGGGAAACGAACTGGCTGGCCTACAATGACGCCCACGACCTCGTGCTGCCGGGCAGCAGCGGGCCGGTGATTCCGTTCCTGATGTATCCGCAGGGCGAGAGCGCGGCTGGCCGCTTCGACAGCCTCGATCCGGACGCCTTCCGCTATACCCTGAGCGCGCGCGAACTCACGTAGGGGCAGGCCGCCGCCGACGGAACAGTGGGTCGGGGCGAAACGCGGCGAGCACCGATCCACTGATGAGACCTACGACAAGAAGCCCGAACGGTGAAAATGGCCCCGCTTGTCGCAAACGGAGAACCGGATCATGCGTCTCAAGCCCCAGCACCTTCAGCCGGTGATCATGGCGGGCATCATGGCCTTCCTGATGACGGGATTCATCACCTGGTTCAACCTCGGCCTGGTCGACGGCTTCCCCCTGCTCTGGGTGCACGCCTTTCTCGTCGCCTGGCCGCTGGCCTCGCTGGCCGCCTTCGTCGCGATCCCGATCGCGCAAAAACTCACGATCAGAATCCTCGCCGCGCTCGAGGCACGATAGAAAATCGACCAAGCACTGCCGGCACCGGCCCGCGAAGCGGGCGAACGTAGGGCACCGGCGTCGTCGCTTGCGCTCAGCGTTTGTCCTTGCCGACCTGGTCGCCGATCACGCCGCCGATGGCAGCGCCGCCGACCGTGCCGAGCACGCCGCCATCGGTGACCGCTGCGCCGGCGACACCGCCGACGCCTGCGCCGATCGCGGCACTCTTCTGACGCGAACTCATGCTGTCCCAGGTGGCGCAACCGCCAGCCGACAACGCGATCAGGACTGCGGGAATCAGGGTCCGGATGTACATGACTGCCTCCTTGTGGGCAAAGCCCGGCGGGCGTCGATGGACGCGCCGCCGACTGCATTGCTTAGAGCACGGGCGGCGACGAACTTTCCCGCGCACGCGTGACGATTTGTTTCACGACACCCCGGGCGCAGGACGGCGACGCCTGGCCCTTCAGCGCCCGAGCATGTCTTCCGGCCGCACCCAGGCGTCGAACTCCTCGGCGCTCAGATGGCCGAGCGCCAGCGCCGCCTCGCGCAGGCTGCTTCCCTCCGCGTAGGCCTTCTTCGCGATCTGCGCCGCCTTGTCATAGCCGATGTGCGGGTTCAGCGCGGTCACCAGCATCAGGCTGCGGCGCAGATGCTCTGCCATCTGGCCGGTGTCGGCTTCGAGCCCGGCGACGCAGTGGCGCTGGAAGTTGGCGCATCCGTCTGCAAGCAGGCGGATGGACTGCAGCACGTTGTATGCGATCACCGGTTTGAACACGTTGAGCTGGAGATGGCCCTGGCTGGCGGCGAAGCCGGTGCTGGCGTCGTTGCCCATCACCTGGCAGGCGAGCATGGACAGCGCTTCGCACTGGGTCGGATTGACCTTGCCCGGCATGATCGAGCTGCCCGGCTCGTTCGCCGGCAGCCTGACCTCGGCGAAGCCGGCGCGCGGACCGGAGCCGAGCAGGCGCAGGTCGTTGGCGATCTTCATCAGCGCCACCGCGAGCGTCTTCAGCGCGCCCGACAGCGCGACCAGGGGTTCGTGCCCGGCCAGCGCGGCGAACTTGTTCGGTGCGCTGCTCAGCGGCAGGCCGGTGAGCTCGGCGAGTTCGGTGGCGACGTCGGCGCCGAAACCGGGCGGTGCGTTGAGGCCGGTGCCGACCGCGGTGCCGCCCTGTGCCAGTTCGCACACCGCGGGCAGCGCCGAGCGGATGGCGTGGGCGGCACAGTTGAGCTGGGCGACGTAAGCCGAGAGCTCCTGGCCGAAGGTGATCGGCGTCGCGTCCATCATGTGCGTGCGGCCGGTCTTGACCACGTCGGCATGGCGCTCGGCCTGGGCGGCGAGGCCGTTGGACAGGACGGTGATCGCCGGCAGCAGCTGCTCCTGCACCATGCGCGCCACGGCGATATGCATGGCAGTGGGGAAGCAGTCGTTCGAACTCTGGCCGTGGTTGACATGATCGTTCGGGTGCACCGGCGACTTGCCGCCGCGGCCCTCGCCCGCGAGCTCGTTGGCGCGCCCGGCGATGACCTCGTTCACGTTCATGTTGCTCTGTGTGCCGCTGCCGGTCTGCCATACGACGAGCGGAAACTGGTCGTCGTGGCGGCCGGCCAGGACCTCGTCGGCGGCCTGCTCGATGAGTTCGGCTATGTGGCCGGGGACCGCGCCGCTGCGCGCATTCACGCGCGCCGCCGCCTTCTTGACGAGGGCGAGTGCGTGGATCAGCGCCAGCGGCATGCGCTCCTCGCCGATCTCGAAGTTGAGCATCGAGCGCTGGGTCTGAGCGCCCCAGTAGGATTCGTCGGGTACCTCGATCGCGCCGATGCTGTCGGTTTCGCTGCGGGTCATGGTTTTCTCCTTGTGCCGTAACGATCTTGCCCCTGCGTCGGTGTGACTGCGATCCCGTTGCGGAGTGCCGCGCGGCCCTGACCGACGAACGTGTGCAGAGCGCCAGGGTCTCGCGCGCGGACACCTATAATTGACCGGGAACGATACCTGCCGATCTGCACCGCGGCCCTTTCAGGTTCTTCCCCGGCGCGGTCATGTGCGCTTGACGCCGGTCGTGCGCCATGGACAAGGATTTTCGTGGACGTCATTCTTGAAATCATCCTGCCGGTGTTCGGAACACTCGGACTCGGCTACGCGGCGGCCCGGACCGGCCTGTTCGACGAAGCAGCCAATCGCGGGCTGTCGGCCTTCGTGTTCACGTTCGCGCTGCCGTTGATGCTGTTCCGCGCCATTGCGCAGGCGGAACTGCCGGACAGCCTGCCGTGGGGCTATCTGCTGTCGTACTACATCGGCGCGTTCGCGGTGTTCGGGCTGGCGATGCTCGCGGTGCGCAGCTTGTCCGCGCGCAAGCTCGACGAGCAGGGAATCCTCGGCCTGGGGGCGGCCTTCTCCAACGGCGGCATGCTCGGCATCCCGCTGGTCATGACCGCCTACGGGCCATCTGCGGCCCTGCCGCTGTTCGTGATGATCGCGTGTCACAGCCTGCTGATGCTTCCGCCGACGACCGCGCTGATCGAAGCCGCGCGCGGCGGCAAGCAGACGTCCGCCGGGCTGTTGCTGATCCTGGCGAAGGGCGTGGTCCGCACGCCGATCATCTGGGGCTTGTCCGCCGGTCTGGTCGTCGCCCTGTCGGGTTTCGCCATCCCCGGGCCGCTGGATGCGGTGGCCAAGGGCCTGGGCGGCGCGGCCACGCCGTGCGCGCTGTTCGCCCTCGGCGCCTCGCTGACGCGCTACAGCATCGGTGGCAACCTCAAGGAGTCGGCCTTGCTGGTGGCGTTGAAGACGCTCGTCCATCCGCTGCTGGTGTGGTTGCTCGCAACCCGGGTGTTCGACGTGCCGCCGCTGTGGGTCGCGACCGCCGTCACCCTGGCGGCCCTGCCGGCGGGCATCACGCCCTACCTGTTCGCGCAGCGCTACCGGGCCTGCGAGGCGACGGTGGCCTCGGCGGTGTTCCTGTCGACCGTGCTGTCGGTGCTGACGCTGTCGGTGCTGCTGTTCCTGATGCGCGCCTGAACCAGGGCCGGCCCCGGGTCGGGCGGGATTGCCGGGCAGGCGGTGCCGGCTTACACTCGCGTATTTGGTGCAGCGCACAAAGGGCGTGGCGCGTGGCGGATTTTCTCGGCATCCTCGATTTCTCCTTCTCGGTGACCGGGCCGATCTTCGTCATCCTCGCGCTCGGCGCGTGGTTGCGCCGCGTCGGCATGCTCACGGACGGCTTCATCGAGGCGGGCTCGAAGCTGGTGTTCAACGTCGCCCTTCCGGCACTGCTCTTCATCAGCATCAGCCGGACGCAGCTCTCGGCGGCGGCGAATTTCGCCATGATCGCCTACGGCCTGGGCGCCACGATTGTCATCTATGTGCTGATGGAATGCGCCGCCCGCCTTGTCGTCGAGCCCGCGGAGGATCGCGGTGTGGTCGTGCAGGGCGGCTTTCGTTCCAACTTCGGCATCATCGGCCTGGCGTACTGCGTCAATGCCTACGGCGACGCCGGTCTCGGCGCGGCGTCGCTGTATCTCGGCCTCATCACCATCCTGGTCAACATCCTCGGCGTGATCACGCTCAGCCGTTCGCTGCATCGCAGCCAGGGCTTCCGACCCATTGTCCGCGGCATCGCCACCAATCCGCTCATCATCGGCATCATGCTGGCGCTGCCGGTGTCGTGGCTCGAGATCTCACTGCCGAATTTCGCGCTGCAGTCCGGGCAGTACTTCGCCAACCTGACGCTGCCCCTCGCCCTGCTGTGCACCGGGGCCTCGCTCAACTTCCGCCGCCTGCGCGACGAGATGCGCAACACCTTGCTGGCGACTGCGGGCAAGCTCGTGGCGATGCCGCTGCTGCTCACCCTGGGCGCCGCCCTGCTGGGCTTTCGCGGCATCGAGCTTGGCATCCTGATGCTGATGTCGTCGGCGCCGTCGGCTGCGGCCAGCTACGTGATGGTGCGCGCGATGGGCGGTAACGCCACCCTGGCGGCCAACATCATCGCCCTGACCACGCTCGGTTCCCTGCTGACGACGAGTCTCGCGGTG
Source organism: Thauera sp. (assembly GCA_041586695.1). GTDB lineage: Bacteria > Pseudomonadota > Gammaproteobacteria > Burkholderiales > Rhodocyclaceae > Thauera. The sequence continues at coordinate 2,712 of JBFGZP010000171.1, read as the reverse complement.
ATGGCGCTGAAAGGCTTCGGCCTGATATAGGCCACGGTAGGCCACGCACGCGGGCGCTCGAGGTTCAGCCCGTTCGCTCAATGCGCAAACCTCGCCGGATTGCGCCAAGCTAGCCAGGCGGCGCCGCGGCCGGCGCGGGAAAGCGCCGGCACTCCAGCGCCGTGACCGAGACCAGGTTGCCGCTCGCGGCATAGAACAGCGATGCAAGCGCGCGCTGGTTCTGAAAACTCTCATGCAGCACCAGCGAGCCGCGCAGGCCTTCGAGTTCGAGGGCGTCCGGCGTGCGCACGCCGAAGTCGATGATGCGTACCTCACCCGCGGCGTCGCGAACCGCCTCCAGCCGCAACTGCGCACGACCGGCCAGATCGGGCGACACATCGCTGCGCCCTGCCGGAAAACGCGGCGTCTCGCGCTGCCCCGGCGCCTCCCAGAGGAACTCCGGGGTCACGATCTCGAAGTGCGTGATGCTGCCGTCGGCGGCGTCGCTTTCCACCACTGCACGCGTCCTCTCGCTGTCCGCGAGCTCGGAGCAGACGATCATGACCTGCGCGGCCGATTGGCCGGGTGTGCACGCCGCCAGGGCCAGGGACAGGCAGAATGCCAGGGTGGCCATGCGGCCCGGGTGCGTGCCGCTCGCATCCGCCATGCGCGCCTCCTGCGTGTAATGGGGCTTTGTCTGAAGGTGAATTATGCGCCCAGGGGGCAGCGGCCGAGCCATACCTGCGCCCGGCTTGCATTGCCGCCGGCGGTGAACTTTATTTGTACTGCATGACAACGACACGGAGGGCGGAAATGCCGATTACCCGCGAGGTCCTCACCCGGCTGGGCGCCAGTGCAACGCATGCCGATCGCTACCTCGAGCCGCTCAATGTCGCGACCGCGGCGCACGGCATCGACACCGAACTGCGCCTCGCGCATTTCCTCGCCCAGGTGATGCACGAGTCCTCCTGCCTCAAGCATGTGGTGGAGAACATGAACTACTCGGCCGAGGGGCTGCTGAAGGTCTTCCCGCGCCACTTCCGCAGCCGCGCCGACGCCGACGGCTATGCGCGCAAGCCGGACAGGATCGGCAGCCGCGTCTATGGCGGTCGCATGGGCAATGGCAACGAGGCCAGCGGCGACGGCTATCGCTATCGTGGCCGCGGCCTGATTCAGCTCACCGGCAAGGACAACTACCGCGCCTTCTCGCGCTGGGTCGGCGAGGACGTGGTGGCGAACCCGGACCTGGTCGCCGAGAAGTACGCGGTGCACTCGGCGGTCTTCTTCTGGGACACCAACAGGCTCAACGCCATGGCGGACACCGACGACCTGCGCGCGACCACGCGGGCGATCAACGGCGGCCTCAACGGCTTCGCCGATCGCCGCGAACTGCTCGAGACGGCCAAGGTGGCGCTGAAGGACCTGCGCCTGGACGGGGGCGCCGGGATTGCCGGCGCGACTACGCCCTTCAACCCGACTCATCGCGTGCTGCCGACCCAGCTCAACCTGCGCTCGGAACCGCGCGTCGCGGCAGATACCTGGATCGCGGCACTGAACCAGGGCAGCGAAGTCGAGAAACGCGGAGATGGCGGGGTCGAGGGCTGGCTGCGGGTGCGCGTGGCACTCAACCAGGTGTTGCGCGAGGGCTATGTGGCCGAGCGTTATCTTGCCGCCCTGCCCGCACGGCCACGCGCACGAGGCGCGGTTGCCGGCCCGGGTGCAGCGGCGCCGGCGGTGCCGGTGTCGGCCATCGCCCCTGCCCACCTGCAGCACAACCGGCGCGACATCACCCGCGCGCGCGACGGCGGCCGGGCCTACCCGCTGGGCGAAGCCGGACGCCCCGGGCGCGGCGCCACCACGCCGGCGGGAAAGGCGGCGCAACTGCTCGCGATCGCCGACTACCTCGACAGCGCGGCAGCGGCCCACCTGCGCTACCAGCCGAAGTCGGGCACCACCTACTGCAACATCTACGCTTGCGACTACTGCTACCTCGCCGGCGTCTATCTGCCGCGGGTGTGGTGGACGGACCGCGCGCTCGAGGGCCTGCACAGTGGCGAAGACGTCGCCGTCGCCTACGGCCGCACGGTGCGCGAACTCAATGCCAACGCGCTGCACGACTGGCTCGAGGATCACGGCACCGGCCATGGCTGGCAGCGCGAGATCGACCTCACCACGCTGCAGGCCGCAGCCAACGCCGGCGAGGTCTGCCTGATCGTCGGCAAGCGGCGCGACCTCAACCGCTCCGGTCACATCGTCGCCGTGGCGCCGGAGCACGCCGGCTTCGACGCGCGCCGCAATGCCGCCGGCGAGGTGCTGCGCCCGGTCGAGTCCCAGGCCGGCACGCGCAACTTCCGTTATGCGGTCGGCCGCAGCGCGTGGTGGCTCAACGCCCGCTTCCAGTCGTTCGCATTCTGGCGCCACCGCTGAGCCGGAGCGCCGGCACGGCAGATGGCATCAGCCCACCATCTTGCCCGGCAGCCAGGTAACCAGGCCGGGGAACAGGTAGAGCAGCACGACCGCCATCGCCATCAACAGGAAATACGGCAGCGCATAGGCTGCGATGGTGGTGATCTGGCGCCCGGTGAGACCCTGCAGCACGAACAGGTTGAAACCGACCGGCGGCGTGATCTGGGCCATCTCGACGACGACGACGACGAACACGCCGAACCACAATGGGTCGATGCCAGCGGTCTGGATCGTGGGCAGCAGCACGGCCATGGTCAGGACGACGAT
>JBFGZP010000170.1:0-7519 GCA_041586695.1 Thauera sp. | reverse complement strand
TACCTGCGGCGGCAGATCGAACTCGTGCAGCCGACCCTGCTCGTCGCGCTCGGCAGGCCCGCGGCACAGGCGCTGCTCGACACCGAAATCCGCATCGGCGCCGCGCGCGGAAGGGCCTTCCGCCACGGCGACATCCCGGTGGTCGTGACCTACCATCCGGCATACCTGTTGCGAAACCCGCAGGACAAGGCCAAGGCCTGGGAAGACCTGTGCTTTGCGCGCAGGCTGATGACCGAGGCAGCGGCGACAGATCGCCGCTGAGGTGTGTCCGCCGGGTGGCGCCGATCAGTGGGCCCGGTCTTCCAGCAGCGCGACGGAGTCGAACTCGCGCTGGTTTCCCTCGTGGCGGCGTTTGACCAGGAACATCGCACCGGCCACGAAGAGACCGAACATCGCGATCACGCTATTGATCGACAAGCCGAGCATGATCAGCAGCGCGTATCCTCCTGTCATGATCAGGATCGACACGTTCTCGTTGAAATTCTGCACGGCGATCGAATGGCCGGCGCCCATCAGGATGTGGCCGCGGTGCTGCAGGAGCGCATTCATCGGCACGACGAAGAAGCCGGCAAGCGCGCCGACGAGCACCATCAGGGCCATCGCGACGCGGCTGTCGGTGACCCCGATCATGATCATCACCACCAGGCCCATAGCGATCCCTAGCGGGATTACCTGAACGGACTTGCGCAGGGTGATGAAACGCGCCGCCAGCACGGAGCCGATCGCGATCCCGATTGCCACCACGCCCTGCAGCATCGACGCCTGCGACAGGTTCAGGCCCAGGCTGTGCTCGGCCCATTTGATGACAATGAACTGGAGCGTGGCGCCCGCGCCCCAGAACAGCGTCGTCACCGCGAGCGAGATCTGTCCAAGCTTGTCGCGCCACAGCAGTCGCAGGCAGTGGCCGAAATCGTGCATAAGGTACAGGGGGTTGTTCTTCAATGGCTTGTGGTCGACGCCTGTGTCGGGAATGTAGGCGTTGAAACCGGCGGCAAGGAAATAGAAAACGCCGATCACCAGCACGCTTGCCTCGAATGCGCTGCCGACGAAGGGCAGGCCGAGCGACATCAGGGAAGCGGCGACATCGCCACGGATGAGGACGCCTCCGAGGACCGTGCCAATAATGATCGCACCGACGGTGAGGCCCTCGATCCAGCCGTTGGCGACGACGAGCAGGCGGTGGGGCAGGTATTCGGTCAGGATGCCGTACTTGGCCGGCGAGTAGGCGGCGGCGCCAAGGCCGATGACCGCGTACGCCAACAGCGGATGCGTGCCGAGGAAAAGCATCAGGCAACCGCCGATCTTGACCGTGTTGCTGATGAGCATTACGCGCCACTTCGGCATCGAGTCGGCGAATGCCCCGACGAAGGCCGCGAGCGCGACGTAGGACAGGGTGAAGAAGAGCTTGAGCAGTGGCTCGTACTCGGACGGTGCGGCCATGTCCCGCAACAGGGCGATGGCGACGATCAACAAGGCATTATCGGCAAGCGCGGAGAAGAACTGCGCTGCCATGATGATGTAGAAGCCGAGCGGCATCGTATTGACCGAGCGTCGCGTTACCGGGAGCGCGGTTTATAACATGAAGTGGTGAACAACCGTGATGAACCGGGTCGCGGACCGATGCAGTCGCGGTGTCGCCTGCGGTGGGTTTGTGCTTTAATCTCGTCTATAAATCAGGCTTATTCAAATCATGGCAGATCGCAGGCTCCAGGTATTTCACGCGGTGGCGAAACACGGCTCGTTTACCCGGGCCGCCGAACACCTGTTCATGACGCAACCCGCCGTCACCTTCCAGATCAAGCAGCTCGAAGAGCACTTCGACGCCCGGCTGCTCGACCGCGGCCACGGCAAGATCACGCTCACGCCAACCGGGGAACTGGTGCTGGCGTATGCGGAGAAGATCCTCGGCCTCTCGGCCGAACTCGACCTGCGCGTTTCCGAACTCACCGGTGAGCTTGCCGGCCAGATCAAGATCGGCACCAGCACGACGATCGCGGCCTACTGGCTGCCGGAACTCATTACCGGCTTCAAGCGCAAGTATCCGCGCGTGCTGCCGCGCATCGTGGTGGGCAACAGCAAGCTCACCGAGGATCGCGTCGCCGCGCGCGACCTCGATATCGGGCTCATCGAGATCGCGACCGAACAGCATGCGGTCGAACGTCGCAACGCCACCCGTGACGAACTCATGGTGATCTGCCAGCCAGGACATCCACTGACCAAGTTCGAGCGGCTCAAGGCCGCAGATCTGCTCGGTCACCCCTTCATCGATCGTGACCCCGGCAACGGCATGCGCGAAATCGCCGACCAGTTCTTCGAGGCCGCCGGCATTGCCGGCAGCGAAATCGAGTTGTGCGCCGAGGTCGGCAGCCTGGCCGCGATCAAGCAACTCGCCGCCGAGGGCCTGGGTTTCGCCATTGCGTCGTCGCGCGCGATCCAGCGCGACCTGCAGGAGGGCCGCCTGGCGGCGATGCCGCTCGATCCACCGCTTTACAGTCCGCTCGAGGTAATCGTTCCGCGCGACAAGTTTCGCTCGCGTCTGATTACGGCCTTTGCTGATTACGCCTGCGACGAGCTGGCGAGGATGGCGCAGGAACAAAGCAGGGCGGGTTGATGGCGAAGAGCAAGTCGGCATTCGTGTGCACCGAGTGCGGTGCCCAGGTGCCGCGCTGGCAGGGCCAGTGTCCGCAGTGCCAGGCCTGGAATACGCTGGTGGAGACCATGCTCGAGCATGGCGCCGGGGCTGGCGGTCGGTTCGCCGCCCTTGCGGGGCAGACGAGTCGGCTCCAGTCGCTATCCTCGCTCCAACCGCGCGAGGAGCCGCGCCTGCCGACCGGGCTGGACGAGTTCGACCGGGTGCTCGGGGGCGGCCTGGTGGCGGGCGGAGTGGCCCTTATCGGCGGTGACCCCGGGATCGGCAAGTCCACCCTGCTGCTGCAGGCGCTGTCGAGCCTTTCTTCGGCGCAGAGCGTCGTCTACGTGAGCGGCGAAGAGTCGGGCGAGCAGGTGGCATTGCGCGCGCACCGGCTGCAACTGCCGCAATCCTCTCTGCAGATGCTGGCCGAGATCAATCTCGAGCGCATCCTCCACACCCTGCGCGAGGTTCGCCCGCGGGTGGCGGTGATCGACTCGATCCAGACGGTCTACTCCGAAGCGCTGCAGTCGGCACCGGGGTCGGTGGCGCAGGTGCGCGAATGCGCGGCGCAGCTCACCCGCTTCGCCAAGCAAAGCGGCACCAGCCTGATCCTCGTCGGCCACGTCACCAAGGATGGCACCCTGGCCGGACCGCGCGTGCTGGAACATATCGTCGATACCGTACTGTACTTCGAGGGCGACACCCACTCCAGCTTTCGCCTGGTGCGAGCCTTCAAGAACCGCTTTGGCGCGGTAAATGAGCTCGGCGTGTTCGCGATGACCGAGCGCGGCCTGCGCGGTGTATCGAATCCCTCCGCCATCTTCCTGTCGCAGCACTCGCAGCAGGTGGCGGGCAGTTGCGTGCTCGTCACCCAGGAGGGCACGCGCCCGCTGCTCGTGGAGATCCAGGCGCTGGTCGATGGCGCGCACAGTCCGAACCCCCGGCGCCTGTCCGTCGGCCTCGAGCAGACGCGGCTGGCGATGCTGCTCGCGGTGATGCACCGGCACGCCGGCATCGTATGTTTCGACCAGGATGTGTTCGTCAATGCGGTGGGTGGGGTGAAGATCGCCGAGCCGGCCGCAGACCTGGCGATCCTGTTCTCGATCGTCTCGTCGCTGCGGGACCGCCCGCTCAGGCGCGGGCTGGCGGTCTTCGGCGAGGTCGGCCTGGCAGGCGAAATCCGGCCGGCGCCGCGCGGCCAGGACAGGCTGAAGGAAGCCGCCAAGCTGGGCTTCGACACGGCGATCGTGCCGAAGGCGAACGCGCCTCGCCAGCCACCCGAGGGCATGCGGGTCATCGCGGTCGATCGGGTGGAAGAGGCTCTCGAGCGGATGAAGGAACTGGAGTAGGTCTTTGCCGGCGCGCTCGGCCCCCAGGCAGCGGGGTGACAGCGCGGTCTGCGCAGCGCGCTGGCGCGCCTGCCGCTCCCGCCCTCAGAACGTGTAGCTCCCGCGAACGCCTGCATACCAGCTGAACTCGGGACCGGGTTCGTAGTAGCGCTTCTGCGCCTGGCCCACGATCACCGACGAGATGTGCTCGCGATCGAAGATGTTGTCGAGGCGCAGCATCTGGCCGAAGGTCCACGGACCCTGCCGTTGCTCGGCGGACAGGCGCAGGTTGACCAGCGTGTAGCCGGGCGCCGGCTTGTCGTTGTTCAGATCGTTCACCTGCACGCTGCCACGATGCAAGGCCTCGGTCGCCAGCGTCAGGCCGCTCACCGGTTGCCAGGCGAGTTCCGCGTATGCGCTCAGACGGGGAATGCCGGGAATGCGATTGCCGGCGGGGATCGTCGTGCCGGCGCTGACGAAGTCGTCGTCGTAGATCGCACGCAGCCAGGTAAGCGAGCCGCGCGCGGTCACGGTCCGCGTCAGCTCCGATTCGGCGGCAAGCTCGAGGCCGTCGCGAAGGGTACGGCCTGCATTGGCATAGCTGGTGCGTCCGCCGACCGACGCCGCGACGACGATTTCATCCTCGGTTTCGATACGGAAGAGGGCGACGTTCAGGCGCGTGGAGTCGCCGACGAAGGCCTTGAGCCCGATCTCGCCCTGCCGGCTGGTCGCCGGTTCGAGGCCGAAGTTGAAGCCGCTTCCCGTCGTCGCGTACGAGAGCTCGTTCAGTGTCGGCGTCTCGAAGCCGGCGCCTGCGCTGGCATACAGATTCAGCGCCGGGCTCAGCGCATGGACGACGCCGAACGCCGGAGTGGTCCGGCTGTAGCTCACGCTGCCGCTGTCGTCGCCGTTGGCGAAGTAGCGGTCGTCGACGTCGAACTCCACGCGCGAATGGCGCAGGCCCGCGGACCACTGCCACCGCCCCTGCTTCCAGACCGCCTGAACGTAGGGATCGATGCTGGTGATGGTATCGGTCTCCTCGCGGCGCAGCCGGCCGATCACGCCGAGCGTCGTACCGATGAAGTTCTCGAAGCCACGACGGTCGTCCTCGGACTTGTCGTAGTCGATCCCGGTGGTAACGGTGAGACGCCCGGCGCCAATTTCGCGGTCGGCGATCCAGCGCGCGGCGAGGCCTTGAAAATCGCGATCGAAATCCACCACGCCACCCGCGTGCCGTGGGCTTGCCTGCGGGCCCGGCGGAATGGACTGGTACTGCGTAACGGCGCGCTTGCCCGTGTAGGCGACGAGTTGCATGCGGTCATCGCCGAAGCGACGCTCGTAGGTCGCGCCGCCCTGAACGTGATCGATGTTCTTGCGCGTATTGAAGTCGAGCGCCACGGACTCGACCGCACGCGGGTCACGCTGATAGGTTTCCCAACTCAGGCCCTGAGGGTCCTCGGTGTCGGGCTGGTACAGACTGCTGCCGACCAGCGTCAGTTTGCTGTCTGCGTCGGGGTTGAGCGTGATCTTTGCGAAGCCCTGTTCACGGCGCGCCTGGCTGTGGTCGCGATAACCGTCGGTGTCGAAGCGCGAGGCATCGAGGACGAAGCCGACTCCGTCCTTCTCGCCTTCGGCGCCGAGCCCGAAGCGTGTCGTGCCCCACGCGCCTGCCGTCGCGGTGGCGCTCACGCGCGGTGCGCCCTTGCCATCGCGGGAAAACAGCTGGATGACCCCACCCGCGTGGTTGCCATAGACGGTGGAGAAGGGCCCGCGCAGGACCTCGATGCGCTCGGCCGTATCCAGATTGAAGGTCGCTGCCTGGCCCTGGCCGTCCGGGTTGGAGGCGGGAATGCCGTCGCTGATCAACTTGACCCCACGCACACCGAAGGCGGAGCGGGCGCCGAAGCCGCGGATCGAGATCTGCAGATCCTGCGCATAGTTCTGGCGGTTCTGGATGACTAGACCCGCGATGCCGCCCAGCGCCTCGGAGACATTGACGCGCAGATTCCCCTGTTGCACGTCGCGGATATCGACCACATCGATGGAATAGGGCAGATCGAAGCTCGCTGCCTCGATCCGGCTACCGGTGACGACGACTGGATCGAGCATGACCGTCGGTGCCGCCATATCCGCTTCCTGCTGCGCCAGCGCGACCGCGGGCATCAGCAGGCAGGCGAGCGACAGCGGCAGGGCCGGCGAGCAATGAAAAGCGCGTTGGCGCGTGATCGTTTCGAGCCGGGCGAGGGTGGTCATGTGTTTCGTTCTCTTGCGCAGGAGTGTTCGACATTGTTCGATGCAGCTGCGGCCCGCGCCTCATCGGCGCGGTGAAACTGGCGTCGTGAATATCATGATTCCGGCATCGATGGGGGCCTCGTGCGGCGAACGCCGGTGCTCACACATCTCCCGCGTCGCCCCAGCCATCGAAACGGCCCTCGGCATGGAAATGCGCAGCGGCCGCGATCAGCGCGCGGCTCATCGGCGGATCGAAGGGGCTGTGACCGGCCTCGGCTATCAGGGCCAGCCGGCTGCCCGGGATATGCTGATGCAAGAGCCAGGCGTTGGACGGGCGGCAGATGAAATCGAGACGGCCGTGCAGGATGGCAGTCGGGATCCCTTTCATCGCTGCGGCGAACGCAAGTGCGGTGTGCTCGCCAATGAAGCATTCATGCGCGAGGTAGAACGCCTGGATGCGGTACTTGTCCAGCAGCGCCGTGATCTGCTCGTCGTTCGGCGTCGCGGGGGCGGGCACGCAGCGACCCGGCGCACCGAGCGCGTTCTCCCACTCGATCCAGGGCAGCAAGGCCGCGACGGCGTGCGAACGCTCCGCCCCGGCAAGCGCTTCGCAATACCATGCGGCAATGTCGTCCCGTCGCCGGGGCGGCACCCCGGCTGCAAGCCTGGCCCAGGCATCGGGCAAGAGCGCCGACACCCCGCGGAAGAACCAGTCGATGTCGGCGCGACCGCCCAGGAAGATGCCGCGCAGGATTGCGCCGAGGCAGGAAGACGGATGCCGCGCACAGTAGGCGAGCGCCAGGGTAGAGCCCCAGGATCCGCCGAATACCAGCCAGCGGTCGATGCCCAGATGCCGGCGCAGCGTGTCGATATCGGCGACGAGATGGGTGGTGTCGTTGGCCTCGAGGCTGCCGCGCGGCGTGCTCCGGCCGCAACCCCGCTGGTCGAAAAGGACGGTGTTGAAGCGCACCGGGTCGAGCAGGCGACGGTGCTGCGCACTGCAGCCGCTGCCCGGGCCACCGTGGAGGAAAACCACTGGCATTCCATCCGGGTTGCCGGATTGTTCGAAATGAAGTTCGTGGCCTTCGCCGACTTCGAGCCGCCCCTGCCGCCAGGGCTCGCTCGGCAGAAAGAGATTCTGTGGCGGCTCGGCGCCACCGGCTGCAGCCCGGTCGGATTCATCCATGCGCTGATCTTAGCCCCACGCGCCCGGGCTCGCGAGGGTCAAGCGTGCAGCCGGCGGATCTCATGAAAATCATGAGGCGATCTTCACGAGCATCGTGATGCCGGCGTCTGAAGGGGGGCGCATCATGGCAGCGTGCTTGCC
>JBFGZP010000169.1:0-7626 GCA_041586695.1 Thauera sp. | reverse complement strand
GCCCAGGCCGCTGGCGACGATCGCCTCGGCCATGCGCTGCGGGATCTGCTCCGAGGTCAGGATGAAGGAGAACAGGATCGCGCTGGCGATGATGAAGAGCAGCATCGAGCTCATGTTTGCCGAGTCGAGCAGCACGCGCGGGATCTGCTTGAAGGTCAGGTCCTTGTACACGAACACCGCGATGAAGAAGGCGTACACCGCGCTCATCGCCGCCGCTTCGGTCGGGGTGAACATGCCCGAGTAGATGCCGCCCATCACCACCACGATCAGCATCAGGCCCCAGAACGCATCCCTGAAGTACTTCAGCCTCAGCGCCCAGGGTGCCCGCGGCTGCGTCGGGTAGTTGTTCTTGCGCGCCACGTACCAGGTGCACAGGCCGAGCATGAACGCGAGCAGCAGGCCCGGGATCACCCCGGCCATGAACAGCGCGCCGACCGAGGAGTTGGTCGTCACCGCGTACATCACCATGACGATAGACGGCGGGATCAGGATGCCCAGACCGCCGGCCGAGGCCACGACGCCTGCGCCGAAGCGGATCGGGAAGCCCTGCTTGACCATCGCCGGGATCAGGATCGAGCCGATCGCGACCACCGTGGCCGGGCTCGAACCCGACACCGCGGCGAACAGCGCGCAGGCCAGCACCGCCGACATGCCCAGGCCGCCGCGCAGGTGGCCCACCATGCCGGTGGCGAAGTTGATCATGCGCCGCGCCACGCCACCGTGGGTGAGGAAGTTCCCGGCGAGGATGAAGAACGGGATCGCCATGATCTCGAACTTCTCGATGCCGGTGAACATCTTCAGCGCCACCGAAGCCAGCGGCGTGTCGGTGAAGGCGAACATGAAGGTCAGCACGGTGAGGCCGAGCGCCACGCCCACCGGCATGCCGATCGCCATGAGGACGATCAGCAGACCGAAAATAATGAATGTATTCATCTCTGCGTGCTCCTGTTATGCCTTGTCCGAGGGCTTGTTCTTGCCGTCGGGCCCCTTCGGATGGGTCTTCTCCCATTCGGCGTCGCTCATGCCGGCCTGGCGATGCTCGACGTCCTCGCCGAGCGTGATCGCCTCGCCCTCGAGCAGCACGTTGGGGTCGTCGTCCTCGTCCAGGCCCTCGACGTGGCCGTGGTCGTGACGCGGCAACTCGCCGGTCCGGGCAAAGCTCGCCATGACCTGCAGGAAGCGGTAGCACATCAGGAAGGAGCCCAGCGGCACGGCCGAGTACACGATCCAGGTCGGCCACTCGAGGTCGGGCGTGGTCGGGCCCTCGAAGAAGTCGCCGGTGTCGCTGCCGAGCAGCGTCAGCGTCTCGTAGGCCATGCCGTTCTCCCACACGAAGTAGGCGCCGAACAGGCCGATCAGGCCGGTGAAGATCACGCCGCAGATCAGGCCGAGCTGGATCATCGCCGCGCGCGGCTTGTCCGCCAGGTTGTTGATGAGCACGTCGACGCCGACGTGGATGCCGGTGCGCACGCCATAGGCCGCGCCGAACTTCGCCATCCACACGAAGAGGATGATGCAGAATTCCTGGGCCCAGCCCATGTTGAGCGACAGCAGCCAGTCCTGCACGCCGGGAATGGCGAAGCCGGAGCCGTAGCGATGGACCACAGAGATGAAGATCACGATCGTGGCGACCGCCATCAGCGCGGCGATGATGATCTCCTCGAGGCGGTCGAGAATCTTGTTCATGTTGGGTTTCTCCCCGAAAAAACGCCCGTCAGGCGGGATCTCCCGACGGGCGTGGCCTGGGTGTGAAGGCAGGAATTACAGTTTGGACGGATCGAAGCCGGTGGCCTTGTAGATCGCCTGGATGGTCTCGGCGCCGATGCGCGACTCCATCTTCTTGTGCACCGGGACGAGCGCCTTCTTCCATGCCGCCAGCTCGGCGTCGGTCGGGGTGTGGACCTCGGTCTTGCCGGATGCGCGCACCGCCTCGAGCGCCTTGTCGTTCTCTTCCTTGGCGATCTTGTTGGCGTATTCGGTTGACTCCTTCATCGCCTTGTCGAGCTCGGTGCGGATCTCGGCCGGCAGGCCGTCCCAGAACTTCTTGTTGGTGATGACGGCGTAGCCCAGGTAGCCGTGGCTGGTCAGCGTCATGTTGCTCTGCACCTCGTGCATCTTCTGGGTGAAGAGGTTCGAGTGCGGGTTCTCGGTGCCGTCGACCACGCCGGTCTGCAGCGCCTGGTACACCTCGGAGAAGGCCATCACCTGCGGCAATGCCTTGAGCTCGCGCATCTGTTCTTCCAGCACCTTGGACGACTGGATGCGCATCTTCTTGCCCTTCAGGTCATCGGGCATCTTCATCGGGCTGTTGGACGAGAAGGACTTGAAGCCGTTGTCCCAGAACGCCAGGCCGCGGATGCCCTTGGACTCGAGCTTGCCAAGCAGTTGCTCGCCGACCGGCCCCTGGGTGACCGTGTACAAGGCATCACGGTTCTCGAAGATGTAGGGCAGGTCGAAGGCCTCGAACTCGCGCACGCCGAGCGGACCGAACTTGGCCAGCGAGGGCGCCAGCAACTGTACGGCGCCGAGTTGCAGCGCCTCCATTTCTTCCTTGTCCTTGTACAGGGTGCTGTTCGGGTAAACTTCGACCTTCACCCCGCCATTGGTGTATTTCTCGGCGAGTTCCTTGAACTTGTCGGCCGCCTTGCCCTTGGGCGTATCCTGAGCGACAACGTGGCTGAACTTGATCACGATGGGATCGGCGGCGACCGCGGCAGCCGACAGACCGACGGCTACGAGACCGACCAGCAGGGCACGAATCTTCATCTTTTTCTCTCCTCCGAATGCGTATGGCACTGGAATGGTTCTTGGATCGCGGCGGCAAACGGCCGCCGGCACGTGTTGCGCACCGGGAAGCCCGATAAGCTCCCTTGATGCACGCATATAGTGTCGTTCAGCTTCCGTTAAGCCTGCTATTGTGGATTTCCGCAGATGCGGACATCCACAATAGGGCGGAGCCGCTGCGCCGCTGCCGTCGCCGGGTAGATGGACGTCGCATCTCTAGGACATGAACATGCCGACCTCGGAGGCCCTGGGCCCGCCCGCGCTGCGGCGCAACTGGTTGCAGTACCTGCCCTATCTCGCACTCGTCCTGCTGATCGCCGCGATCGCCGCGCTCGTCGGGCTCACCCGCCAGTACGACACCGACGAGCAGAAGAGCGCGCTGATCAGCGACGTGTTGTGGATGGAGCAAAATCTGCGTTTCCAACTCGACCGCAACGAGGCCCAGCTGCAGCAGCTCGGCGCCGAGCTGTTCGCCGGCGGGCGGCTCGCGCCGCAGACCGAGGCTCAGCTCAACCACCTGCTCAGGCAGGAGCGCGGCATGGAGCGCATCCTCTGGCTCGACCCCGCGGGCCGGATCCTGGGCGCGATGCCGCCTCGCATCGAGGCCCAGCCGGAGGCCGAGCCGCGCGTGCGCAAGCCCTCCGAGAACGCCTTCGATCTCGCCCGCGGCCTGGGCCGCCCCGTCTACAGCCCGGCCTACCCCGGCGCGGACGGCGGCGCCCGTTTCGAGGTGCACGTCCCGGCCTGGTCGGACGATGCCCTGCTCGGCGTCGTGGTCGGCGTCTATTCGATGTCGGACCTGGTCGTGCGCGAGTTGCCGTGGTGGTTCTCCGAGCGCTACCGGGTGGCGGTGCTCGACCCGGACGGGCGCGAGATCGCCGCCAAGTCCAAGGTCGCGCCGCTCGCCGTGCATCTGAGCTACAGCATACCCTTCGACCCTCCCGGCTACGGGCTGACGCTGAGCATCACCGCGTACAAGGGCGACACGCGCTGGGTGCCGGTGCTGCTCGGGGCGTCCATCCTGTTCCTCGGCCTGGTCATCGTCTGGAGCGTGCTCCAGTTGCGCCGCCAGCTTGCCCGCCGCCAGCGCGCCGAGACCGAACTCCTGAGGGAGTCGGCCTACCGCAAGGCGATGGAGGACTCGCTGCTCACCGGCCTGCGGGCGCGCGACCTCGAAGGCCGCCTGACCTATGTGAACTCGGCCTTTTGCCGGATGACCGGCTATTCGGCCGACGAACTGGTCGGCCACACCCCGCCCTTGCCCTATTGGCTGCCCGACCACACCGAGCGCCGCCAGGAGCTGCTTCACCGCCTGGAAGACACGGGCTCGACGCCCGAGGGCGTCGAGCTGCGTTTCCGCCGCAAGAATGGCGAAATGCTGGACGTCATGCTGTTCGAATCGCCGCTGATCGACGCCGACGGCCGGCACACCGGCTGGATGGGATCGGTGCTCGACATCACCGAACAGAAGCGGGCCCGGGAACTCGCGCTGCAGCAGGAAGAGCGGCTGCAGGCGACCTCGCGCCTGGTGACGATGGGAGAGATGGCCTCCACCCTCGCCCATGAGCTCAACCAGCCGCTGGCGGCGATCGCAAGCTACAACAGCGGCTGCATCAACCGCCTGCAAGCCGCCGAGATCGACCGCACCGAGCTGATGGACATCCATGCCAAGCTCGGCCGCCAGGCGCGGCGTGCGGGCGAAATCATCCGCCGGGTGCACGACTTCGTCCGCCGTGCCGAGCCCAGGCGCGAGCCGCTCGACCTCAACGTCGTGATCCGCGACGCCGTCGGGCTGGTAGAGGCAGACGCCAGGAAGCGCGGCATGCGCCTGGTCACCGAACTGGCGACGCGCCTGCCCACGGTGACGGCCGACGCCGTGATGATCGAGCAGATCATCGTGAACCTCTTGCGCAACGCCATGGACGCAATGCGCGACACGCCCGCCGCGCAGCGCCAGGTGCACATCGCCACCCGCGTCGAGGGAAGGCAGGTGGTGGTGCGGGTCAGCGACCGCGGCAGCGGCATCGACACCGAAACCCGCGCGCGCCTGTTCGAGCCCTTCTTCACCACCAAGACCGAGGGCATGGGGATGGGGCTCAACATCTGCCGCTCGATCGCGGAACTGCACCAAGGCCGCCTGGGTTTTGAAGCCAACCCCGACGGCGGTACCATCTTCATCCTGTCGATTCCCGTGGAACCCGCATGAATCCCGCCTGCACCCACATCATCGACGACGACGAGGCCATCCGCGACGCCCTGCAGTGGCTGTTCAAGACGCGCGGCGTCGCCTGCCAGGTGTGGCCGGGGGGCGAGGACTTCCTCGCCGCGTGGGACGCGGCCTGGCGCGGCTGCATCGTGCTCGACATCCGCATGGCCGGCATGAGCGGACTGGAATGCTTCGACGCCCTGCTGGCTCGCGGCTGCGAGTTGCCGGTGATCTTCATCACCGGCCATGGCGACGTGCCGATGGCGGTGGAGGCGCTGAAGAAGGGCGCCTTCCATTTCATCGAGAAGCCGTTCAACGACCACGACCTGGTCGACCTGGTGCAGAAGGCGATGACCCACGATGCCGAGCGCCAGCGTGCTGCCGCCGACCGCGAGACGCTCGAAGCGCGGCTGGCGACGCTCACCGCGCGCGAGCACGAGGTCATGGAGCTGATCCTCGAAGGCAAGTACAACAAGGTGATCGCCGACCAACTGTCGATCTCGATGCGAACCGTCGAGGCGCATCGCTCGCGCATCTTCGAAAAGATGGAAGTGCGCTCGGCGGTGGAGCTGGCACAGATGCTGACGACGCTGCGCGGCTAGCGCGGAGGCGACACCTGCCAGGCCGGCTCGATGCCTGCGGCGCCGGGCGCACAGGCAAATGCCGCGGCAACGCCGATACCGCCGATCCAGGCCACCTCGCCGTCCGCGACCAGCACCGGCAGGCGCTCGCGCATCCATGCCGGGATGCCCGCCTCCTGGCACAAGTTCTTGAAACTGCGGCTCGGCCGGCGCTCGTCCAGCCTCAGCCGCATGCCCGGCCAGCGCAGGACAAGGCGCAGCTCGCGCGCCCGATCGAGCTGAGCGCGCCCGAGCCCGCCGCCCGATGCCGACCGAAACCGCACCGAGCCCGCGCCCCACGGCAGCTCGTCCTCGCCGCGCCAGTCGGTCGGTGTCGGCGGCGCGGTGGCCTCGTCCTCCAGCCACACCTGTCCGCGGTACGCGCAGCAGGCGAGCCGACCGAGCGCGAGATGCAGGGGCCGTTCCGAACCCGCTTCGCGCAGCTGTCGCAAGGCCTCCCCCAGCCTGGCGCGGGTCGGCGCCGGCACCCCCACCAGGCCACGCGCCTGCCAGCGCAGCAGGTTGGCGACGCGCGCATCGTCCAGCGCCAGCAGCGCGACGCGATCGAGCGTGGCACCGCCACAGGCGGCCTCGTCCAGCGCGGCAAGCGCATCGAGCAAGCCGCTCGCCTCGCGAAAATGCGCTGCAGCGCGCGCCAGCGCCGGAACCGCGGCGGGGAAGATGCGCTCGACCGGCGGCAGCACGCCGTGCCGCAGCGCATTGCGCCGGAAGTGACATTCGGCGTTGCTCTCGTCTTCGACCCACGCCAGCCCGCGCCGGCGCGCCCAGGCCTCGATCTCGGCGCGGCGCAGGTCGAGCAGGGGCCGCAAGCGTCCGCGACGTCCCGCCGTCGGCCGCTCGAGCGGCGCCATCGCCCCCGCCCCGCGCAAGCCGGTACCGCGCAGCAGCCGAAACAGCAGCGTCTCGGCCTGATCATCCTGATGGTGGCCGAACACCAGCCAGTCGCATGCCACCGCTTCGAGCGCCGCGTGGCGTTCACGCCGGGCTGCGGCTTCAAGCCCCTCGGGATCGTTCGCCGGAACCTCGACATGGAATACGGAAAACGGAATCCCGCGCCGCGCGCAACAGGCGCCGCAGAAGGCCGCCCAGGCATCCGCATTGGGGCTGAGATGGTGATGCACATGCGCCGCGCACAGATCGAATCCGAACGCCGGCTGCAGTTCGTGCAGCAAGTGCACCAGGACAATCGAATCGACGCCGCCGGACAGCGCGCAGCAAAGCCTGTCGCCGGGTCCGACGCCGGCCTCCGTGAACACCCCGGAGGCCGCGTTCAGCATCTCAGGCGGCGACTTCCTTGAAGCGCCCATAACCCATGAGCTTTTCGATGCGGCGCGACACCAGGTCGGTCGGCGCCAGCGCGTCGACCTGGCGCAAAGCCTCCGCGAGCGCGCGCTTGAGTGTCTGTGCCACTGCGGGGTGATCGCGGTGCGCGCCGCCGACCGGCTCGCTGACGACCTTGTCGATCAGGCCGAGCGCCTTCAGGCGCGCGGCGGTGATGCCCATGGTTTCGGCCGCCTCGGCCGCCTTCTCGGCGCTTTTCCACAGGATGGACGCGCAACCTTCCGGCGAGATGACCGAATAGATGGAGTTTTGCAGCATCAGCACCTGGTCGCCCACCGCGATCGCCAGCGCCCCGCCCGAACCGCCCTCGCCGATGATGGTGGCGACGATCGGAACCTTGAGTTCGGCCATCAGGTAGAGACTGTGGCCGATCGCCTCCGACTGGCCGCGCTCTTCGGCGCCGATGCCCGGGTAGGCGCCCGGCGTATCGATGAAGGTGAACACCGGCAGGCTGAACTTCTCCGCCAGCTTCATCAGCCGCATCGCCTTGCGGTAACCCTCGGGCCGCGGCATGCCGAAGTTGCGCGCGATCTTCTCCTTGGTGTCGCGCCCCTTCTGGTGACCGATGACGACGCAGCTCTGGCCGTTGAAGCGTGCCAGCCCACCGACGATTGCCTGGTCGTCGGAGAACGAACGGTCGCCATGCAACTCCTC
>JBFGZP010000168.1:0-7718 GCA_041586695.1 Thauera sp. | reverse complement strand
GCGTTTCACGGACGGCAATTACTTGCGCAGGCCGAGACGCTCGATCAGGTTGCGATAGCTGTCGGCGTTGCGGCCCTTGAGGTAGTCAAGGAGCTTACGACGCTGGGAAACCATCTTCAGGAGACCACGACGGGAGTGGTGATCCTTGGCATTCGCCTTGAAGTGGCCGGTTAGCCCGTTGATGCGGGCGGTCAGCAGCGCGACCTGGACTTCCGGAGAACCGGTATCACCTTGGGCGCGCTGGAAGTCGGAGACGATCTGCGACTTGGATGCGGTATCGAGGGCCATGTATGTCTTTACTCGTTTTTTCTGCCAATCAGAAGCCGCGCATTATACCCAATGCGCGGCGAAAAACTCAATCCAAATCACGCCGGTGCGCCCGATACGATGTCCATGGTCGCGATCAGGCGCTTCGGTACGATGGTTTCCGCACCTTGCCACTGCACCAGGCCAAGAAAACCCTCCGGCCCATAGGCCCGCGCCAGGCCTTCCCCGCCTGCATCCTTGCCCGCACGGGCGAGTGCGCGTCCCTGCAGCAGTGCGCGGGCCTCATCGGCGTCGAGCAACACCGCATCGAGATGCGCAACCAGGGCGTCGACCGGCTCCAGCAGGGCGTCGCGGCCATCGGGTGGCACGCCCTCGAGCGCATCGAGCGTGACTGCGCGGGCCAAGTCGAAGCGGCCGATGCGCGTGCGCCGCAGGCCGCAAAGATGCGCTCCGCATCCGAGTGCGGCACCGATGTCCATTGCCAGACTGCGGATGTAGGTGCCCTTGCTGCAGTCGACACGAATCGAGAAACGGTCGCCGGAGAAATCGAGCAGTTCGAGCGCATGAATCGTCACCCGCCGCGCCTCCCGCTCCACCTCGATGCCGGCGCGCGCATACTCGTACAAGGCCTTGCCGTCGCGCTTGAGTGCCGAATACATCGGCGGCACCTGGTCGATCTCGCCCCGGAAACGCGCCAGCGCCGTCTGCAACTGCGCTGTATCCACCTCGACCGCCCGCGTCGCGACGACAGCGCCGTCGGCGTCGCCGCTGTCGGTGTCCACGCCGAGGCAGATCTGCGCCTCGTAGGTCTTGTCGGCGTCAAGCAGCATCTGCGAGAACTTGGTCGCCTCGCCAAAGGTGAGCGGCAACAGGCCGCTCGCCATCGGATCGAGCGTGCCGGTATGGCCGGCCTTGGCCGCGTTCAGCAGCCGCCGCGCAGTCTGCAGGGCTGCATTGGAGGTGAGCCCCTGCGGCTTGTCGAGCAGCAACACGCCGTCGACGAGGCGGCGAACGATCTTGCGCTGCACGCCCTTCGTGCGGCGCTTGCCCCCCGGTTCAGGGCTTGGCGCTGCTGTCGTCATCTGGGTCGGCGGGATGGGCGGGATCGGCATCGGTGCCGCCCTCGTCGGCGTCGCCGCCCTGATGGCGGGCATCGTCCTCACGCACGACATCGTCGATCAGTTTCGACAGCCGGGCGCCGTCCTCCACCGAGCGGTCGAAATGGAAATGCAGCTCGGGAATGGTGTGAATGCGAATCCGTCGTCCGAGCTCGCGACGCAGGAAGCCGCTGGCGCGACGCAGACCCTGCATGATCTCGGGCACGTCCGTTTCGCCGGTCATCGAGGTGAAGAACACCTTGGCGTGAGCATAGTCGGGCGTGATCTCGACATCGGTCAGGGTGATGAACCCGACGCGCGGGTCCTTCACCTCCAGCCGGATCAACTCGGCCAGCTCGCGGCGGATCTGCTCCACCACGCGCTGGCTGCGGGAATACTCCTTGGGCATGACTTAGAGCGTCCTCGCGACTTCCTTGATCTCGAAGATCTCGAGCTGGTCGCCTTCCTGGATGTCGTTGTGGTTGCGGAGCTGAAGGCCGCACTCGTAGCTCGCCTTCACTTCCTTGACGTCATCCTTGAAGCGCTTGAGCGACTCGAGTTCACCGGTCCACACCACCGTGTGATTGCGCAGCAGCCGGACATGCGCGCCACGCCTGACCACGCCCTCGAGCACGTAACAGCCGGCGATCGAGCCGACGCGCGAAACCGTGAACACCTGGCGGATCTCGACCAGACCGATCACCTCCTCGCGCTTCTCGGGCGAGAGCATCCCCGACAGCGCCGCCTTCACTTCATCCACGGCGTCGTAGATGATGTTGTAGTAGCGGATGTCTACGCCGAAGTTCTCGGCCAGCTTGCGCGAACCTGCATCTGCCCGGGTATTGAAGCCGATGATGACGGCACCCGAGGCCTGCGCGAGGTTCACGTCCGACTCGCTGATCGCACCGACGGCGCCATGGATGACATTGACCCGCACCTCGTCGGTGGACAACTTGACCAGCGACTGCACCAGCGCCTCCTGCGAACCCTGCACGTCGGCCTTGATGATGAGGGGCAGGCTCTTGACCTCGCCCTCCGCCATCTGCTCGAGCATGTTTTCGAGCTTGGCCGCCTGCTGCTTGGCCAGCTTGACGTCGCGGTACTTGCCCTGGCGGAAGAGCGCGATTTCGCGCGCCTTCTTCTCGTCGGTCAGTGCGATCGCATCGTCGCCGGCTGCCGGCACGTCCGACAGGCCGAGAATCTCGACCGGAATCGAAGGGCCGGCCTCGTCGATCTGCTTGCCGTTCTCGTCGAGCATGGCGCGGATACGGCCGAAAGTGGCGCCGGCCAGCAACACATCACCCTTACGCAGCGTGCCGGACTGCACCAGCAGCGAGGCAACCGGGCCTCGGCCCTTGTCCAGCCGCGCTTCGATGATCAGGCCCTTCGCGGGCGCGTCCACCGCTGCGGTCAGTTCCAGCACCTCGGCCTGCAGCAGGATGCCTTCGAGCAGTTCGTCGATGCCCTGGCCCGTCTTGGCCGACACCGGGATGAACATGGTGTCGCCACCGAAGTCCTCGGGGATCACGCTCTCGGCGATGAGCTCCTGCTTGACGCGCTCGGGGTTGGCATCGGCCTTGTCGATCTTGTTGATCGCCACCACCAGCGGCACATTGGCGGCCTTCGCATGGTGGATCGCCTCGCGCGTCTGCGGCATCACACCGTCGTCGGCTGCGACCACCAGGATGACGATGTCGGTGGCCTTGGCGCCGCGCGCCCGCATCGCCGTGAATGCCTCGTGACCCGGGGTGTCGAGGAAGGTGACCATGCCCCGCGCGGTCTCGACGTGATATGCGCCGATATGCTGGGTAATGCCGCCGTGCTCGCCGGCCGCGACCTTCGCGCGACGGATATGGTCGAGCAGGGAGGTCTTGCCGTGGTCGACGTGGCCCATGACGGTGACCACGGGCGCACGCGGCAGCACCTCGACATCCCTTTGCTCCTCACTCTCCTCGAGGAAGGCATCGGGGTCGTCCAGCTTCGCCGCCAGCGCCTGGTGGCCCATTTCCTCGACGATGATCATCGCCGTTTCCTGGTCCAGCACCTGGTTGATCGTGACCATCGAGCCCATCTTCATCAGGACCTTGATCACTTCGGTCGCCTTCACCGCCATCTTGTGGGCGAGGTCGGCCACGGTGATGGTCTCGGGCACATGGACCTCGCGCACGATCGGCTCGCTCGGTGCCTGGAAGGTCGTGCGATCGTCCTGCTGGCGACCATGACGGCCACCCCCGCGGGCGCCACGCCAGCCGGCACTCGAGCCGACCTCGCCGCGCGTCTTCAGACCGCCGCGACGCTTCGCGCCGTCGGTCTCGCGCTGGCCACCGCGCTTGGCATCCTTGCCGGGCTTGTCTTCCGTCTTGGCCGGGCGGTGCAGGGTTCCGCTGGTGGGCTTGGCTGCGGCCGGCTTGGCGGCCTCTTCCTTCTTCTGCTGTTCGGCGAGCACGCGCGCTTCTTCATCCGCGCGGCGGGCGTCTGCGGCCGAACGGGCGGCTGCCTCGCGCTCCTGGCGGGCGCGCAGGTCGGCCGCCTGCCGCTCTGCGAGAGCACGTGCGCGGTTGGTCTCGCGTTCGCGCGCCGCACGCTCCTCGTCGCTCAACAGTTCGTTGATCGACATCGGCTTCGGACGCGCCGCGCGCGCCGCCGCCCTGGTCTCGGGCAGCTCCGATTCGTCGTTCGATTCGGCCGCTGCCGGTGCTTCCGGTTCCTCCTCGACCGCGGCCACAGGCTCAGCCGCGGGCTCCGCCTTCACCTCGGGCTCGCGCTCCGCGACCGCTTCGGATTCGGGCGCCGACGGCTCGACTTCCACTGCCTCAGCAACGGGGGCACTGTCGACGACTGGTGTCGGCGCGGCATCGACCGCCGGGGCTTCGACCGGAGCTTCGGCCTCCGCAAGCGGCGGCGTTTCCGCGGCCAGCTCTGCCGTGGTCTCGGAGATCAACTCGTCGCGCTTGACGAAGACACGCTTCTTGCGAACCTCGACCTGCACGGTCCGTGCGCGGCCAGTGGAGTCGGTCGCGCGGATCTCGCTGGTCTGCTTGCGGGTCAGGGTGATCTTGGCCTTGGACTCGGTATCACCGTGCGACCGGCGCAGGTAATCGAGCAGTCGCGCCTTGTCCTGCTCCGTGAGCAGGTCGGCCGCGCCGGCTTTCTCTACGCCGGCGCGCTTCAACTGCTCAAGCAGTACCGCCGCCGGCATCTTCAGTTCCCCGGCGAACTGGGTCACGCTCATCTGTTCCATCTATGCCCTCCCGTCATTCTTCGAACCAATGGGCGCGAGCTGTAGAAATCAGCGCCTTGGCTCTCTCGTCGTCGATCCCGGCCATCTCGACCAGCTCGTCGACCGCGAGGTCGGCCAGGTCGTCCCGGGTACGAATGCCCTTCTGGGCCAGCGTGGCGGCAAAGGATCTGTCCATGCCGTCGAGATTGAGCAGGTCATCCGCGACGTTCTCGAGCTGCTCCTCGGTCACGATCGCCTCCGTAAGCAGCGCATTGCGCGCACGGTTGCGCAACTCGTTCACCGTATCCTCGTCGAAAGCCTCGATTTCGAGCATCTCCGCCAGGGGCACGTAGGCGATTTCCTCGAGCGAGGAAAAGCCTTCGTCGATAAGGATATCCGCCACTTCCTCATCGACGTCGAGCCTGGCCATGAACAGTTCGCGCAGTTCGCGCTGTTCCTGCTCGGTCTTCTCGGCCGACTCCTCCTCGCTCATCAGGTTGATCGTCCACCCGGTGAGTTCCGAGGCCAACTTCACGTTCTGGCCGTTTCGCCCGATGGCAATGGCGAGGTTGTTCTCGTCGACCACGACATCCATCGCATGGGATTCCTCGTCCACCACGATGGAGACCACCTCGGCAGGCTGCAGCGCCGCAACGACGAACTGGGCCGGGTCGGCTGCCCACACGATGATGTCGATCTGCTCGCCGCCGATCTCATTGCGCACCGCGGTGACACGCGAACCACGCAGGCCGACGCAGGTGCCGATCGGATCGATGCGGGGGTCGTTGGACTTCACCGCGATCTTGGCACGCAGCCCTGGATCACGGGCGCACGCCTTGATCTCGAGCAGCCCATCCTCGATTTCCGGCACCTCGAGTTCGAACAGCTTCGCCAGGAACTCGGGCGCGGTGCGCGACAGGATCAACTGCGGGCCACGGGCGCCACGGTCGATCCTGAGCAGGGAGGACTTCACCCGGTCGCCGACGCGCAGGTTCTCGCGCGGGATCTGCTGATCGCGCGGGATCACGGCCTCCATGCGACCGACCTCGATGATCGCGGCACCGCGCTCCATGCGCTTGATCGAGCCCGAGACGAGGAATTCCTTGCGCTCGAGGAAGTCGTTGAGCACCTGCTCGCGCTCGGCGTCGCGGATGCGCTGCAGGATCACCTGCTTCGCCGCCTGGGCACCGATGCGGCCGAAGTCGATCGGCTCGAGCGGCTCCTGGATGTACTCGCCGAGCTTGATGTCGGGATTGATTTCGCGGGCATCGATAATGCCCATCTCGCCCTCGTCGTTGGTGACCTCCTCGTCGGGCATCACCAGCCAGCGCCGGTAGGAGGCGTGATCACCCGTCTCGCGGTCGATGACCACCTCGACGTCGGCGTCGTCATGGATGCGCTTCTTGGTCGCCGAGGCCAGCGCCGATTCGAGCGCGTCAAACACGATGTCCCTGGCGACGTTCTTTTCGCGCGCCAGTGCATCAACAAGCAGCAGGATCTCGCGGCTCATTTCGGGAAAACCTCCACATCCAAAGTCTCAGAATTTGGGAACAAGGCGTGCCTTCTCTATATCGTCGAACGGAAAGAGCATCTCGCCCTTGTCGGTCGCCAGGACGACGACGCCTTCGCGCACCCCGTCCAGCACACCGACGAAATTTCGCTGGTTGTTGACCGGCAGGGACAGCCGCAACTGGATCTCCTGGCCGTTGAAGCGCTCGAAGTCGGCGAGCTTCTTGAGCGGGCGGTCGAGCCCGGGCGAGGACACCTCGAGACGGTCGTAATCGACGTTCTCGACCTCGAACACGCGCTGCAACTGGTTGCTCACCGTCGCGCAGTCATCCACGTTGATGCCACGCTCGATATCGACGAACACGCGCAACAAGCGGCCCCTGGGTGAGAGTTCGACGTCCACAAGCTCGTAGCCCAATCCCGTCACCACCTGTTCGATCAGATTTTCGATCCCTGCCCGCATGCTCTCGATCCACGCTCGGAAAGACACATCACCCCGGATGCGCCACAAACAAAAAATGGGCGAAACGCCCATTCCTGCAACCACCGCCCCCGACTTCCATCTGCTGGCCACAACCGGACGACAGGCAAGCCCGCGAACGCATACTTGCGCCGCTCCGGGAAAACCGCCCATCAAAGCCTGTGGATTATAGCGGTAAAACCGAGAGCCGGGCAAACCTGCGCGAAGCGCTGGTCCGGCCCGGCATCGACTGAAGGCGAGACGTCTCAGCGCTGCCTGGGGGTGGTGTGGTGCAGTTTCGGCGGGCGCTTGTCACGCGCCTCCTGTTGGCGCTGCGGGGCCGCCACGCCGGCCAGGGCGCAGGCGTCGGCCTCGGGCATTTCCATCCACATGCCGCGCTTGAGCCGCGCCGGCAGCTCGACCGGGCCGTAGCGCACCCGCATCAGGCGGCTCACGGTCAGGCCGACCGCCTCGAACATGCGCCGTACCTCGCGGTTACGGCCTTCGCTGAGGGTCACCCGGTACCAGTGATTGACACCTTCGCCACCCGCATCGGCCAGGGTATCGAAGCGCGCCAGCCCGTCCTCGAGCTGTATCCCCTCGGTAAGCGAGGCGATCTGCTCGTCCGTGAGCTGACCGAGCAGTCGCACCGCATATTCCCGATCCAGCTCGTAGCGCGGATGCATCATGCGGTTGGCCAACTCGCCGTCATTGGTGAATAGCAGCAGGCCGGAGGTGTTGAAATCCAGCCGCCCCACCGCAAGCCAGCGCCCGCGGCGCAGGATCGGCAGGCGCTCGAACACCGTCGGCCGCCCCTCAGGATCATCTCGCGACACGATCTCGCCCTCGGGCTTGTGATAGATCAGCACCCGCGGCGAACGCTGGGTGAAGCGCACCGGAACGAGCTTGCCATTGACCTTGACGCGATCGCCCGGGCCGATCTTCTGACCGAGCGACGCCGGCAGTCCATTTACCGAAATGCGCCCGGCCGTGACCATCTCCTCGATCTCCCGCCGCGACGCGACGCCGGCCTGCCCCAGCACCTCCTGCAGGCGCTCGGGCTCGACGAAGGTCGGCGCAGCGCTGCGCGCGCCGCCCTGACCCCGGCCACCCGGAGCACGCGGGCCGCGCTCCGCACGCTCGCCCCGGCCGAGTGCCGAGGGAT
>JBFGZP010000167.1:0-7739 GCA_041586695.1 Thauera sp. | reverse complement strand
CGGCGCGGTGCAGGATGCGCCAGGCGGGAACACGCGCGTGGATGGCAATGACCTCGCCGTGCGCATCCAGGAATACGACGTCGATCGCAAAGCGCATGAAGAAGGTGTGGATGCCGTCGCAGGGCGCCAGGAGCAGTCCTTCGCCTGGTGGCAGGTCGACACGGCCAAGCAGGCCGAGTGCGCGATCGAGGAAGCCCTTGGCCACGCGGACGCGCAGCACGCCGCCCGGCGGGGACGGGGCGATCGACTCCGGCAAGCCGGTTGTCGTTGTCGCCCGCGAGCGGGCAACGAGGAACAAGAACGTCCGATCCCGGGCGCGCATCTCACAAACCCATTTGCATGAACTTGACCATGATCGGAAAACCGAGCACGAGGAATGTGCAGGGAAAGATGAAGGCGATCAGGGGCAGGAGCATTCTTACCGGCGCCTCCATGGCGGCCTTTTCCGCGCGCGCGAAGCGTTCGTTTCGCCGCTGCTCGCCTTGAGCACGCAGGACCGGGCCGAGGCTCATGCCCATGTTCTCGGCCTGGATGATGGCCGAGACGAGTTGCGTCACGGCGGACTCGTTGAGACGGTCGGACAAGGCACGCAGGGCGTCCGCGCGCGACTTGCCCGCGCGCACGTCGCGCAGCACGCGCCCGAACTCGTCGCGCATCGGCCCGCTCGGGCCCTTGGCCGACGCCTGTTGCAGCGCGCTCGACAGGTTCAGGCCGGCTTCGACGCACAAGGTGATGAGATCGAGAAAGAAGGGCAGGGTCTTGAGCAGGTGGCGTCGGCGCGAGAGCATGCGGTCGCGAAACCAGGACCAGGTCAGCAGCAGGCCGGCCGCTGCGCCCGGAAGCGCCAGGATCCACGGTGAACGCAATTGCCACGACGTTCCGAGCCAGCCCCCGAGCGCTGCGCCGACCGTAGCGACGACGATCCGGTGTGCCACCAGCTGGGCGGGCGACAGGGCGTAGTCGAGTCCGGCGAGACGCATGCGCACCAGCAGGCGGTTGCGATAGCCCGGCGGCAAGAGCGGGTCGATGACGTGCGCGAGCCACCGGGTCGGCCACCATACGACACGAACCAGCGCCGGTGGACGATCGAGCCAGGTGCGGTCTTCGGGCGGGAGCCTGGCGATGCTGTGGCTCAGCAGCCAGGTGACGATCGCGGTACATAGGCCGGTCGCCAGGCCGACCATGGCCACCACCGCGGGCCCGGCGAGGAGCGTAGTCGAGGGCGTGTTCATACGTCGATCGCCACGATCCGGCGAATGAGCAGGATTCCGAAGAATTCGAGCAGGGCGATCGCGGCGAGCGTGGCCCAGCCTGTTTGCGTGCCCCACATCACGGCCATCGCATCGGCTTCCATATGGCTCAGCACCAGCAGCAGGGCCACCGGCAGGAGGCCGACGACGAAGGCCTGCAACTTGCCCTGGGCGGTGAGCGCACGGATCTTGTCCTCCATGGCGAGCTGGCTGCGCACGGTGATCGACGCCCGCTCCAGTGCCTCGGCGAGATTGCCGCCGGTTTCGTTGGCGATTCGCATTGCCGCCACGACCAGGGTGATCGCCTGTAGCGGGATGCGACGGGCAAGATGCTCCAGTGCCTGGTCCATTGGTATGCCCAGCCGGTGTTCGCGCAGCAGCAGGTCGACCTCCTGCGACAGGGGCGCACGGCCTTCGCGCACCAGTTGCTGCAGCGCCAGGTTCAGCGATACGCCTGCTCGCAGGCCACCTGCAATGAGCTGAAGGGCGTCGGGAAGCTGGCGTTCGATGATCTCGATGCGGCGTTTGCGCAGCCAGCGAAAGAGCGGCCGCGGCAGCAAGGTGAGGGTGGCAGCGATTGCGAGCCCGACGAGCAGGTGGCCGGTCACCAGCGATAGTGCGATGGCCAGCATGACGACTGCCCCCAGGGTAAGGGCGAAGAGGCGCGCCGGATCGACGAACAGAAACAGTTCGCCGAGTCGGAATTTCGCCTCGTCGGTGAAGGCGGTGCGATAGCGTGCGAGGGCCGATGCAGCGATCTCGATACCCGCCCAGGTCAGCAGCATGGCGGTGAGTCCGAACAGCAGCCCGGCGACCTCGGCGGTGGCGCTCATTCGCCGATCCCTTCGAACATCGCCAGGTCCAGTGGCAAGCCACGGTGGCGCAGTTCGTCGTAGAAGCCGGGTATGGCGTCGCAGGCGGTGAACTGG
Source organism: Thauera sp. (assembly GCA_041586695.1). Lineage (GTDB taxonomy): Bacteria > Pseudomonadota > Gammaproteobacteria > Burkholderiales > Rhodocyclaceae > Thauera. The sequence goes on along the minus strand of JBFGZP010000167.1, from coordinate 5,560 downwards.
CCGGCGGTGGCGCGTGCCTCGAGGCCGCGGCGCTCGAAGCGGAACAGTTCCTGCAGCTGGATGCGGCCGGCCTCGATTCCGGTGACTTCGCTGATGCTGGTGATCCTGCGCGCGCCGCAGGCAAAGCGCGTCTGCTGCACGACGATGTCGATCGCGCTGGCGATCTGCTCACGGATCGCCGTCAGCGGCAGCTCCACGCCGGCCATCAGCACCAGGGTCTCAAGGCGCGCGAGGGCGTCGCGCGGGCTGTTGGCATGCAGCGTGGTCAGCGAACCCTCATGACCGGTGTTCATCGCCTGCAACATGTCGAGTGCCTCGCCCCCGCGACACTCGCCTACCACGATGCGGTCGGGGCGCATGCGCAAGGCATTGCGCACGAGTTCGCGGATCGTTACTGCGCCTCGACCTTCGAGATTGGTCGGGCGCGATTCCAGCGCGACAAGATCGGCATGGTTCAGCCGCAATTCGGCGGCGTCCTCGAGGGTGATGATGCGTTCATGGTCCGGAATGAAGTCCGACAGCAGGTTCAGCAGGGTGGTCTTGCCCGAGCCGGTGCCACCGGAGACGATGAGGTTGCGGCGTTGCTCGACGCAGATGCGCAGGAAGCTTGCCATTTCCACCGACATCGATCCGTGGGCGAGCATGTCGGCTATTTCCAGGCGGCGGCGAGTGAACTTGCGCACGGTTAGCGTCGGCCCCTTGAGTGCAAGCGGGGGGATGACGGCATTGACCCGGGAGCCATCCTTGAGGCGCGCATCGACCATCGGCGAGGATTCGTCGATGCGGCGGCCGATTGGTGCGACGATGCGCTCGATCACACCAAGCACCGCGCGGTCGCTGGTGAAGCTCACCGGGTGCCGTTCGATGCGTCCGTCGCGTTCGACGAAGATCTCGTCGAACCGATTCACCATGATCTCGGTGATCCGCTCGTCGTCGAGCAGGGGTTCGAGCGGACCCAGTCCGATGGCCTCGTCGAGCACTTCGCGGCACAGCGTGTCGCGATCGATTTCGACCGGCATGTCGGGGTCGGCCTCGATGATCTCGCGGATAAGCGCGGCGGTTTCGACCCTCAGTTCATCGTCCGACATGCGGTTGAGGTCGCGCCGGCGCAGGTCGATGGTGTCGAGCAGGCGTTCGTGTACGCGTTTGCGCCATACGAAGTTCGCCCGCGCCGCGGCTGTCATCGGCTGCGAACAGAGGGAATTCGGAGCGATCGTCTGCAACTCCGGGCCCGGCTCAACTCGCGCAAGAGGTGTCCCGGGCTGCGCGAAGGAGTCACTCCGCGTGCCTGCCTGCCGCCCCGCCGGGGCCGACGGACTCAGGTCCCGCACCCGCAGACGGTAGGCGCCGATGACGATTTCGTCGGTGAAATCCAGCGGGCCATGTTGCACGATGCGCGAGCCATTGACCCAGGTGCCGAGCAACTGGCCGAGATCCTCGATGACCAGGCCGCCCGCGCCGCGGACGATGCGGGCGTGCTCGCGTCCCACGCGCCAGCCGCTGAGCCGCACGCAGGCCGAACTGCTCTTGCCGATCAAGGCACGGTCGGCCTGGATCTGCAGTTCGCGGGTGCTGCCGTCGTCGTCGCTGATGGTGATGGAGAACATCGCACTCTCCTGCGCTTCAAGGGGTGCCGTAGAGGTTCGCGAACGGGCCGGAAGTCGGTTCGGCCTGGCGCGAAACAGGGGTGGACGGAGACGGGGGCGGCGGCGCCAGTCGGCGTTCGGCGCGCTCATCGAGCGCCGCTGCGCGCGGGTCGAGCAGCCCGTCGCCCGGTGCCACGACCCAAGGGGTGACGAAGACGACCAGTTCGCTCTCGCGGTTCTGGAAACGGCTGGAGCGGAACAGGCTGCCCAGCACAGGAATTTCGCCGATGTAGGGCACCGCGTTGACGTCGTTCGACTGCTCGCGCTGGATCACGCCCGACAGCACCAGGGTCTCGCCTTCGCGCAGGTTGAACTCGGTTTCGGTGCGACGCGACAACAGTCCGGGTACGCCGAGCACGGCGACGCTGCGGTCGAGGGAGCTGACCTCGGTCTTGATGCGGGCCCGGATCGTTCCCGATTCGTCGGCAACCGGCTCGACGATCTCGAGGCGAATGCCGTATTCCTTGAAGCTGATGTTGGGCGTGCCGGTGGCCGAGGCGGTGGCGACCGGGATCTCGCCGCCGGCGAGGAAGCTGGCGGAGCCGCGATTGCGCGCCGCGAGCCGTGGCTGCGCCAGCACGACGGCGTCCCCCTTCTGCGCCAGCAGGTTCAGGCGCCCGAGAAGGGCGGCAGCCACCGAGATGCGGCTGGATACGGGGCGTACCCGCTCGGTGCCGATGCTCACCTCGGTGGTCGGTGCGTCCTCGCCCAGCGTTACCGCCAGCGGGGAACGGTTGCGGTTGTTGTGGTAGAGGTCGCCGACGATGTCGATGCCGAACAGCGGCTTGCCCTGCGTCGTCCAGTCGATGCCCAGATCTTCAAGGCCACTGCGCGCGATCTCGACGAAGCGCACGTCGAAGGCGAACATGCGGTCGAATCCGACCCGGCTGGTGAAGTCGATCACCTGTGGAAAGCGCCTGGCGATCTCGGCGATGCGGTCGCGGTCGGCATCCGAAATGTTGTTGCCCTCGACGACGATGTTGTCGCCGATGCCGCGTGTGCTCACGTTCGCCATGCCGCCGAGAAACTCCTGCAGGTCGCGCGCGACGCGTGCCATGTCGTTCTGGCGCACGGTGATCTTGATGCGGTGATTGCGCCCGTCCTTCGTCCATACGTGCAGCATGCTGTCGCCCGCTGCGTTGGCAATGAGCAGGATCTCGCGGTCGTCGAGCACCGCGGCCGACACCACCTTGCCGTCTCCCACCGCCAGTCGCCCGGCGTTTCGCTGCGGCAGCACCCTGGTCTCGCCGGCAAACATCTGGATATCGGTCAGGGGGGCGAGATGGGCGTTTGCCGACTGCGGTGGCGGAACGTATTCCGCGTTCGAGCGGCCTGTCTGCGCCGCAGCGGACGCCGCCACGAACAGCAGCACTGCAGTCGAGGCAGCTTGCAGGTGGCGGTGAAGAGGACTGAAGCGCGGAGTCGGGAGGATCGCGATCGGGATTCGGCTCATCGGGCGGCAGGCTCCTGGAGTGGTCGGTCTTTCAGCTTCCGTTCTTCGCAGCGGTGCCTGCCGGGGCCGTGGTCGATTCGACCTCGGCCCCGTGTGGAATAGGTGTGGCGGCGGAGTGGGTTGGCATTGCAGCCGGGACCAGGGGTCCCACTTCGAGCAGCGGATTGCCCCCGCCGCCATAGATGACGGGTACGGGACGTTTGGTCTCGGGCGTCTGCTCGTCCAGGCCGAGGAGGGCGAGCGCGTCGGTGTGGGCTGGATGGACGGGCGCATGATCGTTCGGCGCGCGAAGCAAGGCGGTAAGTCGGCCGACGGCGCGTGCGGCGACGAGCTGTGTCGCCTGCTCTGGGCTGAGGTCCAGCGTGATCGTCGTAAACGCGCGCTCATGCGCGGCGCCGGCATCCTGCGCTGAGCGGGTTCGGGCGCCGATGGCGAGCACGCGCGCGCTCTGCAGGAGCGGAAAGGTGAGATCGCGCCGGTTCCGGCTTACGGTCACGAGCAGGTCGATGGCGTCGCCCGGAGCGAGCATGCCGGACAGGGAGTTGATCTCGTCCACCGCCACCGTGGCCGCCCGGCGGCCAGGCGACAGCGCGGACGAGAATCTCCGGCTGCTCCGGCTCTCGAGTTGGGACCACAGCAGCGGTTCGCCGCCGCGCGCGGCGGACGTCAGAGCGGAGCCCAGTGCGCGATCGAACTGCTCGGGCATGATCGCGTCCGAGTGCAGCCATACGGCCGGAATCTGGCGCACGGCGAAATCCTCCCGGGTGACCGGCGTACCCGCGGCGAGGTCTTCCTTCGCCACCACGGCCTGCGTCATCACTTGGCGGGAGCCGTTCTCGATGGCGGCGATGCGGTCGTCGAGATGACGCGACGAAAGCCAGGCGGCGCCGAGGCCGAAGCCTGCGGCGATGACGAGAATGATTGCGTTGCGACGGATGCGGAAGACCATGGTCGGAATCAGAGCGGGAGCGAAATGGCGGATAGAAAACGGGCGAAACCGCTGCCGAGGGCGGTGGCGAATCGCACGATGAGCGGCTCGCCGCCGCCGACGGGCATGGCGAAGATGCCGATGACGAGCGCGAGCACCACCAGGTACTCGGCCATTGCCTGTCCGCGCTGTGCGCTCATGTCCCAGCTCCGGCGCCGTTCGACGTCAGGCTGAGCGTTACCGTGACGACGCCGGGGCCTTCGACGACTACCGCCAGCGCCTCGCGGCCATCGCCGGAGAACCACAGGCTGCGGCCCCGCAGGCCGCGCTCGTTCACCGGCAATTCCCGCTCCAGGCGGTAGCCGCGGTCCGCCAGGCGTGCGCGCAGGTGCTGCACGTTCGCCTCGGGCCCATGCGTGTTGTGCCAGGCCAGCAAACGCGTGTGTCGCCCGCGGTCGTTCATCTCGAGGTCGGCGCCGAGCCCGCTGGCTGCGGGTAGCGGAAATGCCGGCGGCCGGGTCCGTGATCCGAGCGCCGCTTCGAGATCGGCCTCGGACAGCGTGCCTTCGGTGGCATGGCTGCCGGCCGCACGCAGGCGCACGGTGTGCAGCACGCGCCCGGCACGGCGAGCGACTACCTTCCAGCCATCCACATCCGCTTCGATCCGCTCGCGTCCGAATGCGCGCCGATAGTGGGCGAGGACGGCGGCCAGATCCTGGTCGACCCTGAATGCGCGAATGCGCGTGGGAGTGCCGTTGACGCGCATTTCTTCGCCCAGTCCGGTCGCCTGGGCGTCGCTGATGAGCGGGATCTCGCCGTTCGGGAACGGTTCGGCGCCGGCCGGGTTTGCCGCAGCGAACGTTGCCGTTCCCGCAATCAGGGCGGCAAGCAGGAGCGGGAGCATGCCCGAACTCAACATCCGCCCTCCAGTCGGTCGCAGGGGATGATCTCGGGCGGGGTGTTGGCGACCTCCATGGCGGGATCGAGAGCCATTGGGGGCAGCACTGTGCCGACGGTGGCACCGATGAGCTCGAGCGGCTCGATGGGGTAGACCGCGATGTCGGCGTCGTCGATTCGCCGCCCCAGATCGGCGCTGGAGGCCGCTGCCCATGAGTCGACGAGGACGATCTGCCGGCGCGCGATGTGCAACCCGATGCGGTCGAACAGCGGCAACGAGGCGACGTCGCGCGGACGCACCGTCACCGCGCCTTCGAGTTCGTTCCGCATCGGGAGCCCGAAGCCGCCCGCGCGGGCGAGCAGCGCGGCCAGCGGCGCAGTGTTGTCACGCGCCACCGTGCTGACCGCTACATCGGCGGCGAAGCCCGCGAGCAGCGGCGCGCCGGTGTGATCGACCCACAGTGGATTGCGATGTGCAGTGAAGTCGCCGGCAGCGTCGCCGGTCTTGATCGGCGAATCGGAACGGCTGAAGAATCGCCGGCGGACTTCGACGGCCAGGGTGGCGTCGCTCTTTCGCGCCGCAGCGCTTTCGGCGATCGTGCCCTCGAACACCACATAGCGGGCGGCGACCTCCGT
>JBFGZP010000166.1:0-7750 GCA_041586695.1 Thauera sp. | reverse complement strand
TTTTCTTGCCCATCGCCCGGCGCAGCATGTCCGCGCCACCGAGCGTATAGCCGCCGATGATCTGCGAGATCTGCATCACCTGTTCCTGATACACGATCACGCCGTAGGTTGGCTCGAGGCAGGCTTTGAGGTCGGGATGGAAATAGTCGATCTCCTGCTGGCCCTTCTTGCGCAGGATGAAGTCGTCCACCATGCCCGAGCCGAGCGGGCCCGGACGATACAGGGCGAGCACCGCGATGATGTCCTCGAAGCGGTCGGGCGCGAGCTTCTTCAGCAGCTTCTTCATGCCGTCCGATTCGACCTGGAAGATTGCCGTGGTGTTGGCGTCCTTGAGGATCTGGTAGGCGGCGGGATCCTCGAAGCCGAGGCTCATGAGATCCGGCCGCTCGCCCTCGAGGCGCTGCACGTACTCGAGCGCGAGCTCGATGATGGTGAGGTTGCGCAGGCCGAGGAAGTCGAATTTCACCAGGCCGACCGCCTCGACGTCGTCCTTGTCGAACTGCGACACCGGCGTGGCGTCGTCGCCATCGGCGATGTACAGGGGGCAGAAGTCGGTGAGCTTGCCCGGGGCGATCAGCACGCCGCCGGCATGCATGCCGACGTTGCGCGCCAGACCCTCCAGCGGCTGCGCCAGGCTCCACAGCTCCTGCACCGACTCGCCGTCGTTGCCATCCTGCATCATGTCGCCGATCTGCGGCTCCATCTCGTAGGCCTTCGCCAGCGCGACCGGCTTCGCGCCCTCGATCGGGATCAGCTTCGACAGGCGGTCGCACAGGCCATAGGGCAGATCGAGCACGCGGCCGACGTCGCGCACGACCGCCTTCGAGGCCATCGTGCCGAAGGTGGCGATCTGGCTCACCGCCTCCTTGCCATAGCGCTCGCGCACATACTCGATGACGCGATAGCGGTTGTCCTGGCAGAAATCGATGTCGAAGTCGGGCATCGACACCCGCTCCGGGTTGAGGAAGCGTTCGAACAGCAGCGCGTATGCGAGCGGATCGATGTCGGTGATGTCGAGCGAATAGGCCACCAGCGAGCCCGCGCCCGAACCGCGGCCCGGCCCCACCGGCACGCCATTGCGTTTGCCCCAGCGAATGAAGTCGGCCACGATCAGGAAGTAACCCGGGAAGCCCATCTGGATGATGGTGTCGGTCTCGAACTCGAGGCGCTGCTCGTAGCGCGGGCGCTGGCGCTCGCGCTCCTCCGGGTGCGGGTAGAGCTGGGCGAGGCGGCGCTCCAGGCCCAGCTTCGCCTCCTGCACGAGGAAATCGTCGAGGGTCATGCCGTCCGGCGTCGGAAACTGCGGCAGGAAGTTCTTCCCCAGTTCCACCGTCAGCGAGCAGCGCCGCGCGATCTCGACCGCGTTCTCCAGCGCCTCGGGGATGTCGGCGAACAGTGCACACATCTCGTCCTGGCTCTTGAGGTACTGCTCCTCGGTGAAGTCGCGCGGCCGGCGCTTGTCGGCGAGCACGTTGCCCTGGGCGATGCACACGCGCGCTTCGTGCGCCTTGAAGTCCTCGCGCTTGAGAAACTGCACAGGATGCGTCGCCACCACCGGCAGGCCGAGCGTGCCGGCGATGTGCAGGGCCTGACGGATGTAGGGCTCGGTCCCGGCATGGCCGGCGCGCTGCAACTCGATGTAGAAGGCGTCGGGAAACAGCCGCGCCCAGTCCGCTGCCAGCTGCGCGGCGAGCTCGGCATTGCCATTGGCCAGGGCCACGCCGATGTCGCCGTGCATCGCCCCGGACAGGCACAGCAGTTCGCTCGCCGCACCGCCCTCGAACCATTCGCGGCGCATCTCGGCGCGGCCGCGATGCTTGTTCTCGAGGTAGGCGCGCGTCAGCAACTCGCAAAGCTGGCCGTAGCCGGCGCGGTTGCGACAGATCAGCAGCACGCGATGCGGCTTGTCGCGTTCGGCCTCGTTCCGGAGCCAGGCATCGACGCCGACGACGGGCTTGAGCCCGCGTCCGCGCGCGCCCTTGTAGAACTTGACCATGCCGAAGAGATTGGCGAGGTCGGAGATGCCCAGCGCCGGCATGCCGTCGGCTGCCGCGCTGGAAATGGCCTGGTCGATCTGGACGATACCGTCGGTGATCGAGTACTCGGTGTGCAGGCGCAGGTGGACGAAGCGAGCTTCGTTGGGGACGTGGTGCGGGGAGTTCATGCCCGCGATTTTACCCGACCCGGCGCCCGCCCCGGCGGCAGAATCAAGGCAGCAGAATGGTCGATCCGGTCGTCTTGCGCGCCTCGAGATCGCGGTGGGCCTGGGTCGCATCCTTCAGCGCATAGCGCTGGTTGATCTCGATCTTCACCTTCCCGCCCGCGACCACATCGAACAGCTCGTCGGCCATCGCCACCAGGTCGGCGCGCCTGGCGGTGTAGGTAAACAGCGTCGGGCGGGTCAGGAACAGCGAGCCCATCTTCGCCAGCAGGCCGCAATCGAAAGGCTCGACCGGACCGGAGGCCGCTCCGAACAGCACCATCGTGCCGAGCGGGCGCAGGCAGGACAGCGAATTCATGAAGGTATCCTTGCCGATCGAGTCGTATACCACCGGCACACCTTCGCCGCCGGTGATCTCGCGCACCCGCTCGACGAAATTCTCGCGCGCGTAGACGATCGGGTGGTCGCAGCCATGAGCGCGCGCGATCGCCGCCTTCTCGTCCGAACCGACGGTGCCGATCACGGTGGCCCCGAGCGCCTTCGCCCACTGGCACACGATCAACCCGACCCCGCCGGCGGCGGCATGGATCAGGATGGTGTCGCCGGCCTGCACGCGGTAAGTGCGGCGCAGCAGGTATTGCGCGGTTAGGCCCTGCAGCATCATCGCAGCACCCTGCTCGAAAGACAGCGCCTCGGGCAGCTTTACCAGGCGGTCGGCCGGCATATTGCGCGCTTCGGCGTAGGCGCCGAGCGGACCGCCGGCATAGGCGACACGGTCGCCGACAGCGAGTTCGGTCACGCCCTCGCCCACCGCCTCGACCATGCCGGCGGCCTCCAGGCCGATGCCAGAGGGCAGCTCCACCGGATACAGCCCGCTGCGGTGGTATGTGTCGATGTAGTTGAGGCCGACCGCGTGGTGGCGCACGACGACCTCACCGGCACGGGGCGTGGCGAGTTCGACCGTTTCCCACTGCAGCACTTCGGGACCACCGATCTGATGAAAGCGGATGGCTTGGGGCATGATTTTCTCCTAGACGTGGGCCTGCCGCCGGTACCTTACCTGACGAGCGAGACGCCGATTCTAAACTGTGAGCCCTGGCGCTCGTCGTAGTCGAGCAGGGTCTCACCATAGCCGCGGAAATACTGCAGATGTGCAAAGGCCCCCACCCCGGAGAACACGCTGCGACGCAGCGGATACGACAGGTCGAGCTGGGTGCCGATCTTGCCCGCGGTGCCGCGGCGAACCAGCGAGCTCAGCATCAGGCCGTCGTCGCGACCCAGGCGCAGGCCCAGTTCCCCATAGCCACGAAAGCGCGCGATGTCGGGGTTGTCGGACTTGTCGAGATAAGACCACCACTTGGGCGCGACGCCGACATAGGTGCGCCCGTCAGGAAGCATGTAGCGCAGCTCGGCGCGCAGGAAGAGGGTATCGATGCTGCGCGAGACCTCGCCTTCGCGGCCGTTGGATTCATGCTCGTAGCCGCCGGACAGCGCGAGCGAGCCACGATCCTGCGGGTCGGAAAGCATCCAGCGATAGAACAGCGAGGGCCGGAAGCTCGAATCACGAAACGGTTTGGAGTCGGACTGAAGGTCCCACAGCGAGGTCTGCGTGAAGCCGAAATACAGTCCGCGCGCCACCGGTAGGGTTTCGGCGAGGACACCGAGGTCGTCGAAGATGCGGTAGCGGAAACTGAACTGGAACCGCGCCGAGACGGGGTCACTGCCGCCGACGAGGAAGAACATCGGCTCGTGAAAGCCGATCGCCGAGGGCGCAACGGGCTCCGTCCAGGCCCGCGCGGTGACCGGAGCCGCGGCGTCCACACCGCCCGCCTGCGCGGCCTGCACCGGGGTACGCAGCGCAGCGCCGCCGTCGAGCAGGAGGCGCGCCGACGGCGCCTCGCGCAGGAACAGCGTCGCCACCCCCTCCACCTCCATCGGCCACAGGCCCGCGTAACGCCGTTGCTGCATGCGCGCATCGGCCGCTGCGACCGCCACCAGGTCGAGCGCAATCCGGAGCCCGCCGCCGGTCGGCTCGACCTCGGCCTGCAGGCGATCGGGCAGTTCGGCGCCGCCGGCCAGGCCGATGACGATGACCTCGAAACGCTGGCCGGGGACCACCCTCGGCTCGGTCGAGGCCATCAGCCAGGCCGCAGCCTGCACCGGGAGAGCGGCCAGCAGACTGACGTAGGTGAGTGCCCGCAGGACGCGGGCGAGGCGTTTTCCCGTCATCGAAGCCATGCTCAAGAAAGGACAAGGGGCAACCATTCTAACGGTTGCCCCCTGGACCGAAGGCGAGGATTCGTCTCCGCCGCGGGGCGACCTCGCCCCTGCAGAGGATGGCGCGATAGCCCTCAGCGAGCGCCCGCGGCGCGCGCCTCCTTCGCATCGACGACGGCCAACGCAGTCATGTTCACCAGGCGGCGCACCGTCGCCGTGGCCGTCAGGATGTGCACCGGCAGCGCCGCGCCGAGCAGGATCGGCCCGACCGAGACGCCATCGCCATTGGCCACCTTCATCAGGTTGAAGGAGATGTTGGCGGCATCGAGGTTGGGCATCACCAGCAGGTTGGCCTCGCCCGTGAGGGTCGATTCCGGATGCATCTTGTCGCGGAGTTCCTGCGACAAGGCGGCATCGCCGTGCATCTCGCCGTCGCAGTTGAGATCGGGCACGGCCGCAAGCAGCAGTTCGCGCGCCTCGCGCATCTTGCGTGCGGAAGCCGAGTTCGAGCTGCCGAAGTTCGAGTGCGACAGCAGCGCCACCTGCGGCTCGATGCCGAAGCGGCGCAGTTCCTCGGCCGCCATGCGGGCGATTTCGGCCACCTCGGCGGCAGTCGGGCTCTCGTTCACATAGGTGTCGGTGACGGCCAACATGCGTTTGGTCAGCATCAGCAGGTTCATCGCGGCGAACTGCTTCGCCCCCGGCTTCAGGCCGATCACGTCGCGCACCTGCTTGAGGTGGTAGTCGTAGGTGCCGAAGGTGCCGCACACGAGTGCATCGGCATCGCCGCGGCGCAGCAGCATGGCTCCGATCAGCGTGGTGTCACGCAGCACTTTGGCCCTGGCGAGATCGGGCGTCACGCCGTCACGGCCCATGAGCCGGTAGTACTCGGTCCACAATTCGCGGTAACGCGGATCGGATTCGGGGTTGACGACGTCGAAATCGCGCTCCATGACGAGATTCAGCCCGATCTTCTTGATCCGCATCTCGATCACTTCGGGGCGTCCGATCAGGATCGGACGCGCGAGGCACTCGTCCAGCACCACCCGCACCGCATGCAGCACGCGCTCGTCCTCACCCTCGGCGTACAACACCCGCTTCTCTTCCATCGGCACGTCCTTGGCTGCCGAGAACACCGGTTTCATGACGATGCCGGTCTGGTACACAAGGCCGGTCAGGCTGGTGACGTAGGCGTCGAAGTCCTCGATCGGCTTGGTCGCCACGCCCGAATCCATCGCCGCCTTCGCCACCGCCGGAGCGATCTTGACGATCAAGCGCGGATCGAAGGGCTTCGGGATGATGTACTCGGGGCCGAAGCTGAGGTCGGCACCACCGTAGGCGGACGCGACGATGTCGCTCTGCTCGGCCTCGGCCAGTTCGGCGATCGCCTTGACGCAGGCGAGCTTCATCTCCTCGTTGATCGTGGTCGCGCCGACGTCGAGTGCGCCGCGGAAGATGAAGGGGAAGCACAGGACGTTGTTGACCTGGTTCGGGAAGTCCGAACGGCCGGTGGCGATGATGCAGTCCGGCCGTACGGCCTTCGCATCGGCCGGCAGGATTTCCGGGTTCGGATTGGCGAGCGCGAAGATCAGCGGCTGCTCGGCCATCTTCGCCACCATCTCGGGCTTGAGCACGCCCGCGGTGGACAGGCCGAGAAACACGTCGGCGCCTTCGATGACGTCGCCCAGCGTGCGTGCCTCGGTGACCTGGGCATAGCGCGCCTTGGTCGGCTCCATCTTCTCGTCGCGGCCCTCGTAGATCACGCCCTTGGAGTCGCAGACGAAAACGTTCTCGCGCTTGAGGCCGACGCTCACCATGATGTCGAGGCAGGCAATCGCCGCCGCGCCGGCGCCGGAGCACACCAGCTTGACCTCGTCGATACGCTTGTTCACGACCTTGAGGCCGTTGATCAGGCCTGCGGCGGAAATGATCGCGGTGCCGTGCTGGTCATCGTGGAAGACGGGGATCTTCATGCGCTCGCGCAGCTTCTTCTCGATATAGAAGCATTCGGGCGCCTTGATGTCCTCGAGGTTGATGCCGCCGAGCGTGGGCTCGAGGGCGGCGATGATCTCGATCAGCTTGTCGGGGTCGTTCTCGGCCAGTTCGATGTCGAAGACATCGATGTTGGCGAACTTCTTGAACAGGCAGCCCTTGCCTTCCATGACCGGCTTCGACGCCAGCGGGCCGATATTGCCCAGACCGAGCACTGCCGTGCCGTTGGTGACCACGGCAACCAGGTTGCCACGGCTGGTGAGTTCGCGTGCCTGTGCGGGGTCTGCGACGATAGCATCGCAGGCGGCTGCCACACCGGGCGAATAGGCAAGCGCGAGATCGCGCTGGTTGGTCAGGCCCTTGGTGGGCACGACGGAAATCTTGCCGCGCGTCGGCGCACGGTGATAGTCCAGAGCCGCTGCGATGAAATCCTGATCCATGAGTTCTCCCTCTCGGTACAGTATGGTGTTCTTGTGAACATCCGGACAGGACAATAGGCGCGTGCCCTTGTCCTGCCAATTGCGATCATCCGCAGCGTTTTCTTTTTGCTCTGGCGCGAGCTGCCTTGCCACGGACCGGACCCGACCGGGCCCGCATGCCGAGCGCCCCGGGGAGTAGGCTGCAACGGTCATGAATAACGAGTCGGAAGTTTAGCGCAGCGCTCGCGGCTTGGGCAGGTGTGCGCTGCGCAAATCAGCTATCCGGGATAGGTTTCCCGATTTTTGGCACAATGCCGCAACAACCGGAGGGGAATCGACGATGCGACGCGTGGTGTTCAATCAGAAAGGTGGGGTCGGCAAATCCACCATTACCTGCAACCTGGCAGCAATCAGCGCCCAACAGGGCAAGCGTACATTGGTCATCGACCTCGACCCGCAGGGCAACTCCACGCAGTACCTTCTCGGCGTATCGGGCGACTCGCTCGACAGCACGCTGGCCGACTTCTTCGACCAGACCCTGAGCTTCAAGCTCAATCCGAAAGCAACCAGCGATTTCATCGTCGCCAGCCCTTTCGACGGCCTGCACGTCATGCCCTCCCATCCGCAACTGGAAGAACTGCAAGGCAAGCTGGAATCGCGCTACAAGATCTACAAATTGCGTGATGCGCTCGACGAACTCGCCGAGGACTACGACTGCGTCTATATCGACACGCCACCCGCGCTCAACTTCTACACCCGCTCGGCCCTGATTGCCGCCAACGCCTGCCTGATCCCGTTCGACTGCGACGACTTCTCGCGCCGCGCGCTCTACTCCCTGCTGGAGAACGTGGAGGAGATCAAGGCCGACCACAACCGCGACCTGAGCGTCGAAGGCATCGTGGTGAATCAGTTCCAGGCACGTGCCAGCCTGCCGCAAAAAGTGGTGCAGGAACTGATCGAC
>JBFGZP010000165.1:0-7760 GCA_041586695.1 Thauera sp. | reverse complement strand
CTCGTCGAGCGCGAACAGGTCGGTGCCCTGAAGGCGCACGGTGCCGGCGCCGGGAACATCCAGCCCGGCGAGCAATCCCAGCAGGGTCGTTTTACCCGAGCCGGATGCGCCGACGATCGCGACCGACTCGCCCGCACCCACCGAGAAACACACATCCTGCAGAATGTGCAGCACCCCCTGGCCGTCCGCCACCGGCACGTGCTTGGACAGGCCATCGACCTCGATGACCGGAATGGAGAACTCAATGCCGCTGCGATCCATCGCTACCTTCTTGTTCATGCTCTTGTTTGCCGGAGCCGCCCAGGCGGCAACGATCCTGGTGTGGGGTGACAGCCTGTCTGCCGGCTATGGCCTCAACAGGCCCGAGCAGGCCTGGCCCACCCTGTTGCAGACGCGCCTCGAGCGCGAAGGGTTCCGCCACAGCGTCATCAACGCCAGTGTATCCGGCGAAACGTCGGCGGGCGGACGCTCGCGCCTTCCCGCCGCGCTCGAGCGCCACAAACCCGACATCGTCATCCTCGAGCTCGGCGCCAACGATGGCCTGCGCGGCCTGCGTCCGCAACTGCTGGCCGAGAATCTGACCGCGATGATCGCCGACGCCCGTGCCGCCAGGGCGCAGGTGCTGCTGGTCGGCATGCAGATGCCACCGAACTACGGCCCCGCCTACACCCGACGTTTCGCCCAGACCTTCGCCGAGGTTGCTCGGGCGCACAAGGTGGCGCTCGTGCCCTTCCTGATGGACGGTTTTGCCGATCGGCCGGAGCTGTTCCAGGCCGATGGCATCCACCCCACCGCCGAGGCGCAGCCGCGCATCCTCGATACCGTGTGGGAGGCGCTGAAGCCGATGCTCGGCATCAAGCGCGCCCAGGGCTGACTCGCGGGCGCCGGCTGCACGGCGTCCCCTGCGATCAACGCACCGTAAGCAGCGAATCGCCTGCGTGCATCCGTCCGATCACGCGGCCGGCCTCGCCCTGTTCGGCGCAGATGGCAGCCTGAACCGCGTCCACCGCGTCCGGCGCGCAGGACACCAGCAGGCCGCCGGAAGTCTGCGGATCGGTGATCAGCTTGCGCTGCCACTCGGGCGCATCGGCCACCAGGCTGACGCCCGCAGCATAGCTCGCCCAATTACGCGTCGATGCACCGGTGGCGATGCCATCGCGCACCAGGCGAACGGCCTCGGCGATCAGGGGCAACTCGTCGAACTGCAGGGTCGCACCCAGCTTCGAGGCCCGACACATCTCCAGCAGGTGGCCGGCCAGGCCAAAGCCGGTGACGTCGGTCACCGCATGCACGCCGTCGATTTCCGCCAGTCTTGCGCCGACGCGGTTCAGCGTCGTCGTCCACCGCAGCATTTCAGCGTAGCCGGCGCCGGACAGCAACCCCTTCTTCAGGCCGGCCGACAGGATGCCGATACCGAGCGGCTTCGACAGGACGAGCACGTCGTCGGCGCGGGCGCCGGCGTTGGTCTTGACCCGTGCCGGATCGACCACGCCGATTCCGACCAGCCCATAGATCGGTTCGAGGACGTCGATCGAGTGTCCGCCCGCCACCGGGATGCCCGCCGCGCGGCAGATCTCGGCGCCGCCCTGCAGGATGCGGCCGATGACCTCGGGCGGCAGTTTGTCGATCGGCATGCCGACCACCGCCAGCGCGAAGATCGGCGTCGCGCCCATCGCATAGACGTCGGAAAGGGCATTGGTCGCGGCGATGCGGCCGAAATCCAGCGGGTCGTCCACAATCGGGGTGAAGAAGTCGGTGGTCGCCACCACCGCCTGGCGCTCGTTGAGCTTGTAGACGGCAGCATAGTCCGCGGTGTCCGTCCCCACCAGCAGTTCGGGCGGGACGATGCCGGCGGGCATCCTGGCGAGCAGGTCGGACAGCACCGCGGGGGCGATTTTGCAGCCGCATCCGCCGCCGTGGGAGAATTGGGTCAGTCTGATTTCGTTCATTGAATAAGGGAGTGCGGGCCGTTTGGGGAAAGGATCGTTGCACAGCGGAACATCCACCCGGGCGGGCCTCAAAATGATGCAGAAAGGCGTCGCGACCGTAGCACAGCTGGCAGGGTTTGACGAGATCATCGACGCGCGCACGCCCGCCGAGTTTGCCGAAGACCGGATTCCGGGCGCGGTGAACCTGCCGGTGCTCGAGGACGAGCAGCGAGTGGTGGTGGGCACCCTCTACAAGCAGCGCTCCGCCTTCGAGGCCAGACGACTCGGCGGTGCGCTGGTGGCGGAGAACATTGCACGCCATATGCAGACCCACCTCCAGGACAAACCGAAGGACTGGCGCCCGCTCATCTATTGCTGGCGTGGCGGCCAGCGCAGCGGCTCGTTCGCGACCTGGCTGCGCATGGTCGGCTGGGATGCGTGCCAGCTCGAGGGCGGTTACAAGTCCTTCCGCCACCTGGTCATTGCCGAGATCGAGCGCATGGCGCCCGATCTGCATCTGCGCGTCATCGGCGGCCCCACCGGCAGCGCCAAGACGCGCATTCTGGAAGCGCTCGCGCGCCTCGGCGCGCAAGTGCTCGACCTCGAGGATCTCGCCGCGCACAAGGGATCGGTGCTGGGCGACCTGCCGGACCGTCCGCAACCGAGACAGAAAAGCTTCGAGACCAGCCTCTATACCCGGTTGGGCGAGCTCGACCCTGCGCGCCCGGTATTCGTCGAGGCCGAGAGCCGCAAGATCGGCCAGGTCTTCGTGCCGGAGCCACTGATACTGGCGATGCGCCGGGCCCCCTGCCTCGCGATCGACGCAACACGCACGGCACGGCTGGATTTCCTCGTGCGCGACTATGCCTACCTCGGCGACGACATCCCCCTCCTGCTGCGCAACATCGACCGCCTCGCCAGCCTGCAGAGCCGCGAGACCATCGCTCACTGGAAGAAGCTGGCCGAGACCGGCGAGCTGCCGACCCTGTTCGGCGAGTTCATCGACCTGCACTACGATCCGCTCTACCGACGTTCGCAAAACGGAAACTACGCGGGCTTCGGCGATGCACCGCGCTTTGCCACCGACGACCTGTCGGCTGCGGGCATCGAAGCCCTCGCCCGCGACATCTTCGCGCAGCCGGCCTGAATCGCCGGCGTGGGGCCAGACCTCAGGGCAGCAGCGTGGCGAGCCCACTGCCCTTCACCGCGCACACCCGCTGCACCATGGCAGGCCGCGGCTCGCGCAGTTCGCCCTGTTCGAAGGCGACGACGCTCCAGCCCTCGGCCAGCCGCCGCAGCAATTCGTTCGGAGCGAGCAGGAAGTCCGGGTTGCTCGGCTTGCCGAACCGCTCGTTGCCCGCCATGAAGGTCTCGTAGATCAGCACGCCGCCCGGCGCGAGCAGGTCGAACAGCGCGGCGAGGCGCGGCCGGAACAGGTAGTTGGTGACGATGAGGGCGTCGAACCGCCTGCCCTCGTAGGGCCAGGGTCCGTCCTCGAGGTCGGCCTTGCGGGTGTTCAGGTGCGGCATGCCCTGCAGCAGCTCCAGCGCCACGCCGTCACGGTCCACCGCCTCCACCCGAAAACCGCGCTGGGCCAGCCAGCGCGCATGTCGACCGCCGCCGCAGGCGTAGTCGAGGACCTCGCCACCGGCGGCGATCAGGGGCGCAAAGCGCGTCACCCAGGGCGACGGCGTCGAGAGGCTAGCGTGCATGCCCGTCGCCTCCTGTCAGCGTCCGCAGTTCGATGGCACGACCCTGCCACGGCGCAGCGCCCAGGCGTCGTCGGTCGCGCTCGGCACTTGCAGGAAGCAGATAGCCGGAAGGCTTGACATGGCGGATGGTGGGCGCGGCCGGAATGTCGCGCCGAAGGTCGAAGAGGCGACCATTCTACCGGGCCGCCGCCAAACCCGCATCGGGCGCAGCGCCCAACCCCGCCAACCTGCCCTACCCGGCGCAGGGGGCGGCCTGTACTATTGGGACAGCTCGAGTCTCAGCACCCGAAGGCCGGCTCGGCATCGGCCGGACATTGCGAGGTTCATACCCCAACGTGGCGATCAACGCAGCCTCCCTCCCCGGCAGCCATCGCGCGGCACCGACAATGATGCGAATCGTCGTGCCGCTGGCCGCCTTCCCGGCGCCGGCCCTGGCTGCGGGCGGCGCCGACCTGCAGGGCTGGTGGGGACTGGTGCTGCTCGGCGCAGGCGTGCTCGGCGGATTCATGCTCGGACGCCGGCGCGGCAACAGGACCGCCCACCCGACCACCGCCGACGAGGCCGCCGCGCCCCCTCCCTCGCCGGACACGCTGGCCGGCACGGCGAGGCTCGGCGACATCAACCGCGAGCTCAACGAGAGCAGGCAGCGCTACCTGGAGATGCTCGAGTCGCTCAACGAGGTCATCTTCCGCACCGACTCCCAAGGCCGGCTGACCTTCCTCAATGGCGTGTGGCGCAAGCTGACCGGCCACAAGATCGACCTGAGTCTGGGCAAGCCGCTGCTCGACTTCCTTCACCCGGACGACCGCGAGCGCGCTCGCACCACCATTGAGGATCTGGTCTGCGGGCGCGTCAGCCAACTCGACTGCGAACTGCGCCTGCGCACGCGCGGCGGCGAGATCCGCTGGATCGAGCTCACCGGCCGCCTGGTGGATACCCCGAGCGGGCCCGAAGCCGGCATCGCGGGCACGCTGGACGACATCTCGGCACGCAAGGTGGCCGAACTGACGCTGAAGAACCTGAACCAGGAACTGGAGGCGCGCGTGCGCCTGCGCACGGCCGAACTCGAGGCCTCCAACCAGGAACTGGAGGCCTTTTCCTACTCCGTGTCACACGATCTTCGCGCCCCCTTGCGTGCCATCGATGGTTTTGCCCGCATCCTCGAGGAGGAACTGGACGAGCGCCTCGACGAGGCCGCACGTGGGCATCTGAATCGCATCCGGCGGGCGAGCGAGCGCATGGCGCAGCTGATCGACGCCCTGATCAACCTGGCCATGCTCACCCGTCAATCCCTGCGCAAGGAAACCTTCGACTTGTCCGAGCTGGCGCACCTGATCATCGACGACCTCCAGGCCGAGGAGCCCGACCGCAAGGTGGAGGTCGAGATCACCGCCGGGCTGATGGTCACCGCCGACCGTACCCTGATGCACGCGATGCTCGACAACCTGCTGCGTAACGCCTGGAAGTTCACCTCGCGCACGCCGGAGGCACGAATCGTCTTTCGCGCCGAGCGCGACAACGGGCGTCGGGTATTCTGTGTCGAAGACAATGGTGCAGGCTTCGACATGAGCTACGCCGGCAACCTGTTTCGCCCATTCCATCGCATGCATGGAAGCGACGACTACCCCGGTGCCGGAATCGGGCTGGCAACGGTGCAACGCATCATCCAGCGCCACGAGGGCAGCATCTGGGTCGATTCGCGGCCGAACGAGGGCGCGCGCTTCCGCTTCACGCTCGGGCGCTGAGTGCGCCCGCCCGTGGGCCGGCGAAACTCGCCACGGCGTGACGAAAAGGCGTCACGCGGACAAGTGTCACGACGATTTTTGTGCACTGCAGTATAATTCTCCCAACTTTCCGGTCGATCGCGCACCCAGCGCGCCCCGCCCTCGCTTCAGGAACGATTTCAGGCTACACCAATGAAAGACAAGCACTACCTCTCTCCACTCCTGGACCCGCGGTCCGTCGGGATCATCGGCGCGAGTGAGCGTCAGGCCTCGCTCGGCGACGTGCTGATGCGCAACATGCTCGACGCCGGTTACAAGGGGCGGCTGTTCGCGATCAACCCCAAGCACGAGAGCGTGCACGGCGTGCCCTGCTACAAGTCGGTGGAAGACGTCCCGCACCGGCTCGACCTCGCCGTGCTCGCCGTGCGTGCCGAATTGACGCCGGCCATTGTCGATGCCTGCGGTCGCGCCGGCGTCAAGTCCGTCATCGTGATGGCGACGGGCTTTTCCGAATCCGGCCCGCGGGGCGCGCTGCTCGAGCGCCAGGTCGTCGATGCCGCGCATCGCCACCGCATCCGCCTGCTCGGACCCAACTGCCTGGGCATCATGCGCCCGCAGCTCGGCCTCAACGCCACCTTTGCCCATGCCACCGCGATCAAGGGCAGCATCGGCCTGATCTCGCAGTCGGGCGCCCTTTGTGCGGCCATTCTCGACTGGGCCAAGCCCAACAACGTCGGTTTCTCGGCGGTGGTGTCGCTCGGCACGTCGTCGGATATCGATTTCGGCGAAGTCCTCGAGTACATGATCTCCGACCCGCGCACCGAGAGTATCTTCCTGTACGTCGAGGGCGTGCGTGACGCCCGGCGCTTCATGAGCGCGCTGCGCGGCGCGGCACGGGTGAAGCCGGTGCTGCTGATCAAGGCCGGCCGTCACCCCGAGGCATCGCGCGCGATCCTGTCGCATACCGGCGCGCCGGTCGGCGACGACGCGGTGTTCGACGCGGCGCTGCGGCGTGCCGGCGTGATCCGCCTCTACAACCTGGGCCAGCTCTTCGCCGCGGCCAAAGCGCTGTTCTCGCACTTCCGCCCGCGCGGCAACCGTCTGGCCATCATCACCAACGGCGGCGGGCCGGGCGTGATGGCGGCCGACCGGGCGTCCGACATCGGCATCCCGATCTCCGTGCTCTCCGACATCACCATGGAGAGGCTCAACGCCGCCCTGCCCGCATCCTGGTCGAAAGGCAATCCGGTGGACATCCAGGGCGACGCCGACCCCGAGCGCTATCGCAAGGCTGTTCAAGCCGTGCTCGAAGGCCCCAACGTCGATGGCGTGCTGGTCTTGCTGACGCCGCAGGCCATGAGCGACCCGAGCGGCGTCGCGCGGGCGGTCATCGAGCTGGAAAAGACCGCCGACAAGCCGGTGTTGACCTGCTGGATGGGCGAGGAGCTCGTGTCCGAATCCCGGCGGCTCTTCAATGAGGCCGGCATCCCGACCTTCCGCACGCCGGAGCCGGCGGTGGAGTTGTTCAGCCAGATCTCGGCCTACTACAGCAACCAGAAGTTGCTCATGCAAACGCCGGCGTCGCTTTCGCACCTGTCGCCGCCGTCGATCGAAAGCGCCCGCCTGGTCATCGAGATGGCGCTGGGCGAGGATCGCAAGAAGCTCACCGAGATGGAGTCGAAGGCGCTGCTGGCGGCGTTCCGCATCCCGATCGCTCAGACCGTGGTGGCACGCTCGGCGGCCGAGGCCATGGTGTTGGCGGCGGAGATCGGCCTGCCGGTGGTGATGAAGATCGACTCGCCGACGGTCGTGCACAAGACCGACGTCGGCGGCGTGCGGCTCAACATCCGCAGCCTCGCGGCCGTTCGTTCGACCTATCAGGAGATCCTCGACGAACTCAAGAAGGTCCAGCCGGATGCAGTCGTCAACGGCATCGCGATCGAGCCCATGATCCAGAAGCGCAACGGCCGCGAACTCGTCGTCGGCGTCCGGCGCGACCCCGTGTTCGGCCCGGTGATCACCTTCGGCGAGGGCGGCAACCTGGTGGAGGCCAACCGCGACATCGCCGTCGCCCTGCCGCCGCTAAACAGCTTCCTCGTGCGCGACATGATCCAGTCGACCCAGATCTCGCATCGCCTGGGCGAATTCCGCAACCTGCCCGCGGTGGACATGGAGGCGCTCGAACTCGTCCTGTTGCGCGTCTCGGAGATGGCCTGCGAACTGCCGTGGATCACCGCACTGGAGATCAACCCGCTGATCGTCGACGAGAGCGGCGCCGTCGCTGTCGACGCACGCATCGCGATCGACAACGTGTCGCCGACGGCCGACCTGTACGATCACATGGCGATCCATCCCTATCCTTCGCACCTGATCCGGACATGGACGGTGCCCGACGG
>JBFGZP010000164.1:0-7799 GCA_041586695.1 Thauera sp. | reverse complement strand
TAGGCGCCGTGGTTCCAGCTGCGCGCGCCGAGCAGGTTGGGGCAGAGCATCGTGCGCTTGCCCTCCTCCGGGTAAACGGGGTCGATGAGCCGACCGGTCTTCGGGTCGATGCCTTTGACCCAATTGACGTGCTGGGCGAACTGCCACACGTTCTCCAGCTTGCCGTCGGCCTTGTCCATGACGAAGACAAAGCCGCCCTTGTTGAGATGGACGATCAGGTCCTTGCCGTCCTTCTTCACAACCAAGGCCTCGTAGGCCGAATCGAAATCCCACGAGTCGTGCGGGATCTCCTGGCGCTCCCATTTGAGCGTGCCGGTCCTGGGGTCGATCGCGAGCAGGCTGGCAGTGTGCTTGTTGTCGCCCACGCGATCCTTAGCGTAGTAGTCGGGCGCGGCGTTCGAGGTGCCGATGTAGATCGTGTCGCTGTCCGGATCGTAGGTACCCGGCATCCAGGCACTGCCGCCGCCGCTCTTCCGACTGTCGCCCGGCCAACTCGACGGGTCGTCCTTGAGGATCTCGAAGGTCCACACGCGCTCGCCAGTGTCGGCATTGACCGCGTAAATCTTGCCGCTGATCGGCTGGTCTCCCCCCGTGGTGCCGCCGAAGAGCACGTCCCCGGCAAGCTGGGGCGGCGAGGAGAAGAGGGCGCCGTACTGGGTCTTCAGGTCGCTGAGCTGGGTGGACCACAATTCCTTGCCGCTCTTCTGGTCGAGGGCGACGAAGCGCCCGTCGAGGGTACCGACGAAGACCTTGCCGCGACCGACGGTCACGCCGCGGCTCGCGGCAGCGTAGAAGGACTGCCGCGAGATGGGGTCGAGCTTGGGCTCGTAGCGCCACAAGGTCTTTCCGCTGGCCGCGTCGACCGCCCAGACGTTGTTGTATGCGGAGATGTAGTACAGCACGCCGTCCTGCACGATCGGCGTGGCCTGAAGGCCGTGGGTGATGTTGCCGGGCTGGTGAATCCAGGCCACCTTGAGCTTCTTGACGGTGTCCTTGTTGATGTCGCTCAGGGGGCTGAAGCGCCATGCGTTGGAGCTGCGGTGGTACTGCGGCCAGTTGTTGGGATCGGAAGATCCCGGGGCGGCGCCGGCGGCGCCGCAGGCCAGGGCCAACGACAGGATAAGGGGCGCGCGAAGAGTCTTCGTGATTGGGTACATGCTTGTCTCCATCGGGTTCTTTGCAAGTTGGCTGGCCACCGGAACGGTCACCAGTTTCATGCACGGTGCTTACCAGGCGTAGGCGTACTTCAGATTCAGGCTGTCGGTGGCGCTGCGGTTCTCGCCATCGATGCCGTGCGAATAGCGGACGGAAAGGGACTGGTTGCCGTAGTACTTGAACATCACGCCGACCCCGACCGTCAGTTCGTCGTTTCGGGCATTGCGCACGTTGGTGGCCTTGTTGGTCCACGCCGCCTGCCTTTCGTAGTCGAGGGCGAGAAAGGGCTCGATCACGTCGCCGATCGAGTAGCCAACGCGATGGTTGGTGTGAAAAATCGTCCCGGGCGTGGCGTCTGCTGCGGTCGACTTGCCGAAGAAGACGAATCCCGCGTCGGCGGTATAGCTGACCTTGCCCGCCTGCAGGTCCCAGAAGAAGCTGGAATAGTTTTTCCAGCCGTCGCCCCCGCCCACGTCCTCGTCGCCGATCGGTACCTGCATGAAGGTCTGGAAGCCGAGCGTGGATCCGGGGGTGGGCTTGTACCAGACGGCCGGCCCGGTAAGCGGGTCGCCGATGCCGCTGACGGAACTGTTGGTGCTGCCGGTGCGAATGCCGACCTCGGGAACGATGATCTCGTAGGCCAGGCCGATGTTCGGGTTCGATTCTGGCGACCAGAAGCGGACGTACTTCGACAAGCCCACGATCACGTCGGATCGCGGCGTCCGCGTGCGATCCCCGCCGGCGGTCCACAGCCTGGAGCTGTCCTGGAAGGTCGCGTACTGGACGAAGACGTTGAACGGCTCGAAGCCGACCGGAAGATCGTATTCATGCGGTCCGATCACGTCGAACGTCACCTGGGCCTGGGCCGCAGCGGTGCAACCGAGCGCGGCTACGAGGACTGCGATCGGGCGAATGCGGCGCATGGCGCTTCTTTGTGCTTGTTGTCGATACATAGGTTTTCTCCATCGTTTTTCATCAAAGCCGCGGCGATCGCTTCAAGTCGACCAGGCCCGGTGTGGTGCAAGTGCGAATGCATTGCCAGACGGATGCAAAGCAAGACTCCTGCCATTTACATAAATACATACAAATCAATGACTAGCGGTTCTAGAGTGGCCCTGTGAGGCGACACTTGTCGCTGTCGCACTGCGACGCGAGCGACAGCCGTGACATCGTGCTGATCGAAGCGCACGCGGCTGGAGGAAAGCCCCCACCTGCGCAGGAAATTTTGCTTTCGGCGCCCGACAGAGGGCATCGGCAAGAAGTAACGCATCGGTCGCCAGACATCCGTTCAATTCGATGCGACACCTGTCGCACGCCGTGCGACAGCGCGGACTGTCAGCAGCGCTTCGAAGCTCGCCACGCCCGCACAAATAAACATTTCTGATCAATGCATTAGTGAGTTGCTGCGCCCCGTCGCGGACAAGCTGGCATCGCTCTTGCGTACAGGCTTGGCGAACCGGCTCAAAACGGCGCCGGAAACGGGACACAGCGTCCCGCCGACCGACAACAGGTGAAAGGAGACGAACCACCATGGAGCCCACATCCGAACAGTTGCTGTGGATGTACGAAAAGATGGTCGAGATTCGTGAATACGAAGAGACCATGGCCAAGGTCTATCTCGAGGGCAAGCTGCCCCCGAAGATCCAGAAAGGCCTCGCCTTCGACATCGGCGGTGGTCCGGTGCCTGGCGAGATGCACCTTGCCGCCGGGCAGGAACCGGTCGCCGTGGGCGTCTGTGCCCACCTGCGCACGGAAGACTCGGTGGTGGGCGCGCATCGCCCGCACCACTTCGCCATCGCCAAGAACGTCGACCTGAAGGCGATGACCGCCGAGATGTTCGGCAAGGTCACCGGCCTGGGCCGCGGCAAGGGCGGTCACATGCACCTCTTCGACCCGGCGGTGAAGTTCTCCTGCAGCGGCATCGTCGGCGCCTCGGCGCCGCAGGCCTGCGGTGCGGCGCTGGCGGCGAAGAAGCTCGGCAAGGACTGGGTCGCGATCGGCTTCTTCGGCGAAGGCGCCGCCAACCAGGGGGCCTTCCATGAAGCGCTGAACCTCGCCGCGCTGTGGAAGTTGCCGGTGGTCTTCGTGTGCGAGGACAACAAGTACGGCATCTCCGTGGAGAAGCGCGACTCCACCTCGATCGAATCGAACGCCGATCGCGCCGCGGGCTATGGAATGCCGGGGGTCCTAGTGGAACGCAACGACGCCGTCGATGTGTTCCGCGCCGCCGGCGAGGCGGTGGCGAGGGCGCGCCGCGGCGAAGGCCCGACGCTCATCGAGGTCAAGACCGACCGCTACTTCGGCCATTTCCAGGGCGACCCGGAGACCTACCGCGCGAAGGGCGAGGCCCAGGAACTGCGCCGCAATGACCCCATTCCGGCCCTGGCGGCGCAATTGCGCGAGTGCGGCGCGCTGGACGACGCACGCGATGCCGAGTTGCGTCGGACGATAAGCGCCCGCGTCGAGGAAGCCTACGCATTCGGCCGCAACAGCGCCTATCCCGAACCGTCCGAAGCCCTGCTTCACGTGTTCGCCGACTGAACCGGATCCGCGATGAGGAAACAGCAATGACGACTGAGACGAAAGTGCGCACCCTGACGATGGCACAGGCCATCTCCGAGGCGGTGGCGCAGGAAATGGAGCGCGATCAGCGCGTGTTCGTGATGGGCGAAGACGTTGGCAAGTACGGCGGCATCTTCAGCGCCACCACCGGCCTGCTTGACAAGTTCGGCCCCGAACGCATCATGGATACGCCGATCTCCGAGACCGGCTTCATGGGCGCTGCGATCGGCGCCGCCGCCGAGGGTCTGCGGCCGATATCCGAACTGATGTTCGTGGATTTCTTCGGCGTGTGCTTCGACCAGATCTACAACCATCTGGCCAAGAACACCTACATGTCGGGCGGCACCACCAAGTATCCGGTGGTGATCACCACCGGCATCGGCGGCGGCTACAACGATGCCGCCCAGCATTCCCAGTGCCTGTACGGCATCTTCGCCCACGTACCCGGCCTCAAGGTAGTCGTCCCCTCCAACGCCTACGACGCCAAGGGCCTCATGACCGCGGCCATCCGCGACGACAACCCGGTGGTGTTCATGTACCACAAGGGCATCATGGGCCTGTCCTGGATGTCGTATTTCGAGGGCAGCACCAATGCCGTCCCGGCCGAGCCTTACACCATTCCCTTCGGCCAGGCCAAGGTGGTGCGCGAGGGGCGCGACCTGACCATCGTGACCCTGTCGCAGATGGTCCAGAAGTCTTTGCTGGCCGCGGACGAGCTCGCCGCCGAAGGCATCGACGTCGAGATCGTCGACCTGCGCACCCTGGTTCCGCTCGACAAGGAAACCGTGTTGCGTTCGGTGGCGAAGACCGGCCGCCTGCTGGTCGCCGACGAGGACTATCTCTCGTTCGGTGTGTCCGGCGAGATCGCCGCCATCGTCGCCGAGCAGCTAGATCACATCCACCTCAAGGCACCGATTCGGCGCCTTGCGGTGCCCGACGTACCCATCCCCTTCAGTCGCCCGCTCGAGCAGCACGCCATCCCGCAGGTGGATGGCATCGCCGCGGCAGTGCGCGATCTGATGAAACTCAACCTGGGCTGAAAGCGAGCACAAACATGACCAATATCGTTCTGGACGACGCCGTGTGGGCGGATGTGGAAGAGGGCACCGAGGCCCTGCTGCAGGAGTGGCAGGTCGCTGTCGGAGACAAGGTAGGCGCCGGCGACGTGCTGGGGGTGGCCGAACTGGTCAAGACCACGCACGAAATCACCGCCCCCTGCGCAGGGACGGTGTCGAGCCTGGAGGTGGCGGCCGAGGCGACTTTCGGGCGCGGAGCCGTGCTTGCGGTGCTCGAGGCCTGAGCCGTGAGCGCCCCCGCGATCACGACTCCTGTGGCCGACGAGGCGGCGGCCCGGCTGCTGCCCCTCACCGGTCTGCGCGGCGCGATTTCCCGCAGCATGACCCAGGGCTGGCAGATCCCGCGCGTGGCGCACTCCGTCGAGGCGGACGTGAGCCGCTGCGAGGACTTGCGTCGTTCGCTGGCAGCGGCCGGCACCAAGCCGAGCCTCACCGCCATGGTGTTGCGCGCGGTAGCGCTGACCCTGGGCGAGCACCCGCGACTCAATGCGCTGATGCGCGAGAAGGCGGTGGAGCTGATGCCCGAGGTGAACCTGGGCGTGGCGGTGAATGTCGACGACGGCCTCATGGTGCCGGTGATCCGCAACGCCGACAGCATGTCCGTGGCGGAACTGGGAGCCGAACTCAAGCGCCTGGCCGAAGGTGCGCGGGCCGGCAAGCTCGGGGCCGGCAGCTACCAGCGCGGCACCTTCACCGTTAGCAACCTGGGCATGACCGCCATCGACCACTTCTCGCCCATCATCAACCCGCCCCAGGTCGCCATCCTCGGCATCACCCGCGTGAGCGACAAGGCGGTGGTCCGCGACGGCGCCATCACCATCGCGCCGATGATGGGCCTGCACTTGGTGTTCGATCACCGCGCGGTGGATGGCTATCCGGCGGCCCTGTTCCTCGGTGACCTTGCCCGGCGCATCGAGACGGCGGCGCTGTGATGAGCGCGCCCGGCAACCTCCTCACCGTCGTCGGATGTGCCGAAGAGCAGCGCTGGCACGAAGCGATGCTCGAGTTGCCGGTGCGCGAACCGCAGCTGCGCTTGTGGACCTACCGGACGCCCGGCGTGGTGTTCGGCTGCTCCCAGTCGGCGCTGCTCGAGCGCGCCCGCAACCGCCGCACGCGTCCGGAGATGGTATTGCGGCGCTCCGGCGGCGGCGCGGTGCTGACCGGACCGTGGATGCTCAGCACCTCGATCCTGTTGCCGCCGGAGCACCGCCTGCTCGCCGGCGGCACGGTCGGCAGCTATCGCTGGCTGGGCCAGCTGCTCGCCGGCCTGCTGCGCGACATCGGCGTCCCCGCTCACGCGCTGTCGCCCGAAGACGTGCGTCGCAGCCCGGTCGAGCCGGCGCTCGGCTGGGCCTGCTTCGGCAGCCTGTCGCCGTGGGAGGTGGTGGCCGGCGGCAGGAAGATCGTCGGACTGGCCCAGTTGCGCCGCCGCAACGGCGTGTTGCTGACCTCCGGCACGCTGCTGGCGCGACCCGACTGGGCTGCCCTGTGCGCGGCGCTGGAGCGGCCGGCGACGGATGCCCGGGCGCTGGCGGATTTCACCACCTCGTGCGAGCAGGCCCTCGGCACGTCACCGCTGGCAGAAAGCTTCGCCAGCGAACTGCAACACATGCTCGCCGACGTCCTCGGCGAGTTCACGCCCCAGGCCGTGGCGGACTGACCGCCCAGGCCCATCCCCATGATCAGAAGCGAAAACCAGGAGGAGACATCATGAAGAACGATCGTCGAGACACCCCGGCACGACCGGGAATGCGCCTCGTTGAAAAACGGGTCACCGTCAGCCGGCGCGCCTTCCTCAAGGGCTCGGGCATGGCCGCAGCCGGCGTCACGGCGCTGTCCGCGGGCAGCCTGCTGATGCCGGCGCGCGACGCCCTGGCAGCAGGTTTCACCAACCTCGGAGCGGGCCCGGGCAAGACCCTGCTGGTGATGGCGCGCGACATCTTTCCCCACGACAAGATCTCGGACCGCTACTACATGCAGGCGATCGAGCCCTACGACGCGATGGCGGCCAAGGACCCGGCGCTGAAGAAACTCATCATCGACGGCATCGAACAGCTCGACCGCCTCGCCCACGCCCGGTTCGAGAAACCCTATGCCGAGGTACCGACCGAGGCCGAGCGCGTGACCCTGCTCTACACCATCGAGCACGGCGCCTTCTTCCAGAAGATCAAGGGCGACATGGTCACCGGTTTCTACAACAACAAGGCGGTGTGGCCGCTCTTCGGCGAGGAGGGCTCGGCCTGGGAAAAGGGCGGCTACATCAGTCGCGGCTTCGACGACATCGACTGGCTCCCGCAGGGCTGAGCCGGTCGGCCAACAGGAAGGCAAGGAGACAACTCAAATGAGCAAGACCTTTTCCATGGACGACGACAGCGTCGTCGTGATCATCGGTTCCGGTGCGGGTGGCGGCACCCTGGCGGACGAACTGACCCGCCAGGGTGTGGACGTCGTGATCCTCGAGGCCGGCAAGCACCACACCCAGGAAGACTTCGAGAACGACGAGTGGGCGATGTTCGCGAAGATCTCGTGGCTGGACAAGCGCATTTCGGCCGGCGGCTGGCATCACACCCAGACCTACCCCAACCTGCCTGCCTGGATCGTCAAGGGCGTCGGCGGCTCGACCATGCACTGGTCGGGCCTGGCGCTGCGATTCATGCCCCACGAGTTCAAGACGCTGAGCACCTATGGGGCAATCCCCGGCGCGAACGTGCTCGACTGGCCGATCAGCTACGAGGAGCTCGCACCCTACTACGAAGTGGCCGAACGCAAGATGGGAGTGGCCGGCACCAAGGCCAGCGGCCTGCCGCCGATGCCGCCCAACAACCACTACAAGGTGATTGCCGCAGGCGCGAAGAAGGTGGGTTACAAGGAGATCGTGCGACCGGTGGCCTCCAACACCCGGCCCAACGACGGTCGCCCCGCGTGCCAGCAGATCGGCTACTGCATGCAGGGGTGCAAGATCGGCGCCAAGTGGTCGACCCTGTATTCCGAGATTCCGCGGGCGAT
>JBFGZP010000163.1:0-7838 GCA_041586695.1 Thauera sp. | reverse complement strand
GTCAGGGCCATGCCCTTTACCAGTTCCTTGAGGAACAGGCTACCGATGAAATCCTTGGCACCCATGGTCAAAACCTCACTTCCAGATCGACAGCGGCGACATCATCCACACCGCCACCACAAACACCCACACCAGGGTGACGGGGATGAACACCTTCCAGCCCAGTCTCATGATGTGGTCGTAGCGGAAACGCGGGAAGGTGGCACGCGCCCACAGGAAAAGCAGCAGGATGAAGGCCGTCTTCAGCGCCAGCCAGAAGAAGCCGTCGGGCAGGAAGCCGATCGGCGACAGCCAGCCGCCGAGGAACAGCAGCGAGGTGATGATCGACACCAGGATCATGTTCGCGTATTCGGCAAGGAAGAACAGCGCGAAGGTCATGCCCGAGTATTCGACCATGTGACCGGCGACCACCTCCGCTTCACCCTCGACGACGTCGAACGGTGCGCGGTTGGTCTCGGCGATGCCCGAGATTACGAAGACGACGAACATCGGCAACAGCGGCAGCCAGTTCCACGACAGAAAGGACAGACCCATGTCGTGGAAACGCCCCTGGCCCTGCGAGGTCACGATATCGGTGAGGTTCAGACTGGCGGAGATCAGCAGCACGCAGATCAGGGCGAAGCCCATCGACACTTCGTAGGACACCATCTGCGCCGCGGCCCGCATCGCACCCAGGAAGGGATACTTCGAGTTCGACGCCCACCCGGCGACGATCACGCCGTAGACCTCCATCGAGGTGATCGCGAGCAGGAACAGTACGCCGGCATTGACGTTTGCCAGCACCATGCCGTCGTCGAAGGGCACCACCGCCCAGGCTGCCAGCGAAGGCGCGATCGCGAGGATCGGCCCGAGGATGAAGAGCCCCTTGTTCGCGCCGCTGGGAACGATGATTTCCTTGAACAGCAGCTTCACGCCGTCGGCGATCGGCTGCAGCAAGCCTTTCGGCCCGACGCGGTTGGGACCGATGCGGACCTGCATGTAGCCGATGACCTTACGCTCGGCCAGGGTCAGGTAGGCCACGCAGATCATCAGCGGCGCGATGATCGCGACGATCTTGGCAAGGGTCCACACCGCCGGCCAGCTCGGGCCGAAGAAGTCGGCAACGGGTTGCAGCATCGTTTCCATCAGACACGCTCCACGCTGATTTCGCCGCTCATCGCACCGAGCGATGCGGTCGAGGGATGCGCTGCAGCCACGCGCACGCAGCCTGCGGCAACGCCGTCATCGGCCACCACGAGCAGTTCGGCGCGACCGGCGCCCTGCACGACGTGCACCTTGTCACCGGCGGCGATGCCCAGCGTCTTCAGCGTCTCGGCCGCGATGCGAGCGGCCGGCATGGCGGCGTCCCGGGTCTTCTGCAGCGCCGGCGAACGACGCACCAGCGGATCGGCGAAGTGGATCGGCACGTCGGCCACCCGCTCCAGTGCTCCGACCGCCGCAGTGGCGGCCGCGACGACGACGCCTTCTACCGCGTTGTCGAGGCGGGCAGCGACGTCGCCGGGCAGCGCCTCGGCGCGCACGGCCTCCGAGTCGTTGTAGGCGAAACCCTCGAGTTCGAGGAGATTGCCGAGGACGCGGAGCACCTTCCAGCCCGGCCGGGTTTCGCCCTGCGGGCGGGCGACCGCCGTGAAGCTCTGCACCCGGCCTTCGCAGTTGACGAAGGTGCCGGAGGTCTCGGCGAAGGGCGCGATTGGCAGCATGACATCGGCGACGGCACGCATCGCGGCCGAGTCGAAGGACGACATCGCCACCACCAGTTGTGCGCTCGACAGCGCGGACATGGTCGCGACCGGGTTGGCGAAATCGAGATCGGGCTCGGTGCCGAGCAGAACATAGGCCTTGCGGGGATGTTCAATCATCGCCGCGGCGCTCTTGCCCTCGCCGGCCGGAACGGCTCCGGCCAGATAGCCGCCGACGCTGTTCGCCGCTTCGCCGATGAAGCCGAAGCTTCCGCCAGCAAGGCGCGAGATCTCCTGCGCCAGGGCCTGCAGTTCGGAGGCACGGTGGTGCTGCGCGGCAAGATTGCCGAGCCAGACCGCGACCTGGCGCCCGGAGGCGAGGCTCTGTGCGATCGCCCGCGCATCGTCTGAGACCACTTCGGGCAGCGTGCCCGTCAGCGCCGGACTGAGCTCGGCGCCTTTCTCTTCGGCCAGGGCAACCACCACCTGTCCCAGCGTCGCCACCATCGCGGACGGCGCAACCAGCGCGCGATGCTTTACCGGGAGCAACCACTCCTCGGCGTTCGGTCCGACCGCAGTGACGTGCAGGCCGCGTTTCGCCGCCTGACGCACGCGCTGGGCGAGGAGCGGCGCATCCTTGCGCAGGAAGCTGCCGACCACCAGCAGGCGGTTCAGTTCACCGACACCGGCGAGCGGCATGCCCAGCCAGGGAACCCCGGCACGCTTGCCGTCGGCCCTGAAATCAGCCTGCCGGAGGCGGAAATCGATGTTCTCCGACCCCAGGCCACGGGCGAACTTCTGCAACAGATAGAGCTCTTCCAGGGTCGAGTGCGGCGATGCCAGCGCACCGATGGCCGCCGCACCGTAATCCTTGGCGATGCCGCGCAGACCGGTAGCGACGAATTCCAGCGCCGTCTGCCAGTCGGTCTTCTTCCATTCCTCGCCCTGGCGGATCATCGGTGCCGTGAGGCGCTCGTCGCTGTTGAGACCCTCGTAGGAGAAGCGGTCCTTGTCCGTCAGCCAGCACTCGTTGATCTCTTCGTTCTCCAGCGGCAGGACGCGCTTGACGACATCGTGCTTGGTCTGGACGACGAGGTTCGCCCCGAGCGAATCGTGCGGGCTGATCGACTTGCGGCGCGACAACTCCCACGTCCGCGCGGCGAAGCGGAAGGGCTTGGAGGTCAGCGCCCCGACCGGACAGAGGTCGATGATGTTGCCCGACAGCTCGGAGTCGATCGTCTTCTCGATGAAGGGCATGATCTCCGCGTGTTCG
Source organism: Thauera sp. (assembly GCA_041586695.1). Taxonomy (GTDB): domain Bacteria; phylum Pseudomonadota; class Gammaproteobacteria; order Burkholderiales; family Rhodocyclaceae; genus Thauera. The sequence continues at coordinate 4,886 of JBFGZP010000163.1, read as the reverse complement.
CCACGGAAGGCCTGGCCCAGCTCCATCTCGCCGGCAATCTCGGCGGTGAAGCGGACGCAGCGGGTGCAGTTGATGCACCGGGTCATGTCGGTGGCGACGAGCGACCCGAGGTTCTTGTTGAAGACGACGCGCTTTTCTTCCTGGTATCGCGAACCGCTGGCACCGTAGCCGACTGCCAGGTCCTGCAATTGGCATTCGCCACCCTGGTCGCAGATCGGGCAATCGAGCGGGTGATTGATGAGCAGGAACTCCATCACCCCCTTCTGCGCCTTGACCGCCTGCTCGGAATGGGTCCACACCTTCATGCCGTTGGTGACCGGCGTTGCACAGGCGGGCAGCGGCTTGGGCGCCTTCTCGACCTGGACCAGACACATGCGGCAGTTTGCCGCGATGGAGAGCTTCTTGTGATAGCAGAAGTGCGGGATGTAGGACCCGGCCGCCGCCGCCGCATCCATGACGGTGCTGCCGTCATTGACCTGGACCTGCTTGCCGTCGATTTCGATCTCTAGCATGAGGGGCTCACGTAGATTTGACTGCCAGCATGCTGCACGTCGGGCGGCACGAGGCACTTCTTGTTTTCGATGTGGTACGAGAACTCGTCGCCGAAGTGCTTGATGAAGCTCTGCACCGGCATCGAGGCGGCATCGCCGAGCGCGCAGATCGTGCGCCCCATGATGTTGGCGGTCACCGAATTGAGCAGATCGAGATCGTCCTGGCGCCCGAGTCCGTTCTCGATCCGATGCACCACGCGGTAAAGCCAGCCCGTCCCTTCACGGCACGGGGTGCATTGGCCGCAGGACTCCTCGAAGTAGAAGTATGACAGGCGCTCGAGCGCTTTCACCATGCAGGTCGTTTCGTCCATGACGATGACTGCACCCGAGCCGAGCATCGAGCCGGCCTTGGAGATGGAGTCGTAATCCATCGTGCAGTCCATCATCACGTTGCCCGGCACCACCGGCGCTGACGAACCGCCTGGAATCACCGCCTTGAGCTTGCGCCCGCCGCGCATGCCGCCGGCCATCTCCAGCAGCTCGGCGAACGGCGTGCCCAGGGTGACCTCGTAGTTGCCTGGCCGATTGACGTGACCCGACACCGAGAACAGCTTGGTGCCGCCGTTGTTCGGCTTGCCCAGGTTCAGGAAGCCCTCGCCGCCCATGTTCATGATGAACGGCACGGACGCGAAGGTTTCGGTGTTGTTGATCGTGGTCGGCTTGCCGTAGAGGCCGTAGCTCGCCGGAAAAGGCGGCTTGAAGCGCGGCTGGCCCTTCTTGCCCTCGATCGACTCGAGCAGTGCGGTCTCTTCGCCGCAGATGTAGGCGCCGTAGCCATGGTGGGCGAAGAGCTCGAACGAGAAGTCGGAACCGAGAATGTTCCGGCCGATCAGCTTCGCCTCGCGAGCCTCTTCGAGCGCTTCCTCGAAACGCTCGTAGATGTCGAAGATCTCGCCATGAATGTAGTTGTAGCCGCGCGCCGCGCCCATCGCGTAGGCCGCGATCGCCATGCCCTCGATCACGCTGTGCGGGTTGTAGCGCAGGATGTCGCGGTCCTTGAACGTCCCCGGCTCGCCTTCGTCGGAGTTGCAGGCGAGATACTTGTCACCTGGGAAGGAGCGCGGCATGAAGCTCCACTTCAGGCCGGTCGGAAAACCCGCGCCGCCACGACCGCGCAACACCGAAGCCTTCAGCTCGGTGATGATGGCGTCCTGCGGCACCTTGTCGGCGACGATCCGCTTCAGCGCCGTGTAACCGCCGCGGGCGAGATAATCCTGGAGCCGCCAGGTGCGGTCGCCATCGGTGTCGGCGAGGATCAGTCCGTGCGCGCTCATTTGCTATCCAGCTCGGCCAGCAGTTGGTCGATCTTGTCGGTGGTCATCCAGCTGCACATGCGGTGGTTGTTCACCAGCAGCACCGGGGCGTCGCCGCAGGCACCCATGCATTCGCCTTCCTTCAGCGTGAACTTGCCGTCGGGAGTGGTCTCGTTGAAGTCGATGCCGAGCTTGTGCTTGACGTAATCGGCCGCATGCACGCCACCGGACAAGGCACAGGGCAAATTGGTGCACACCGTGATCTTGTGGCGGCCGACCGGATCGAGGTCGTACATGTTGTAGAAGCTGGCGACCTCGAAGGCCGCGATGGCCGGCATGCCCAGATAGCTGGCGACGTAGTCGATGATGTCCTTGGGCAACCACCCCTTCTCCATCTGCGCGATGCGCAGCGCAGCCATCACAGCGGACTGCTTCTGGTCGGGAGGGTACTTGGCGATCTCGCGATCGATCTGTTGCAGCGATTCCTGGCTCAGCATGTCGTCTTCGTCTTCCGGATAGCCTGCCGATATTCGTTGGTTTGTGGCGGCGCCCCACGGCGCCCTCGTGTCGTCGCGCCCGACTACCTGTCGATCTCGCCGAACACGACGTCCATCGTGCCGATGATGGCGACCACGTCGGCGATCATGTGGCCGCGGGCGAGCTCGTCCATCGCCGCGAGGTGGGCGAAGCCCGGTGCACGCAGCTTCAGGCGGTAAGGCTTGTTGGCACCATCCGACACCGCATACACGGCGAACTCCCCCTTCGGATGCTCGACGGCGGCATAGACCTCGCCCTTGGGCACATGCATGCCTTCGGTGAAGAGCTTGAAGTGGTGAATCAGCTCTTCCATGTTGGCCTTCATCTGCTCGCGCGAGGGCGGCGCAACCTTGTGGTTGTCGGTGATGACCGGGCCGGGGTTGTTGCGCAGCCAGTCGATGCACTGCCTGATGATGAGATTGGACTGGCGCATCTCTTCCATGCGGCACAGGTAACGGTCGTAGCAGTCGCCGTTCTTGCCGACGGGAATGTCGAAATCGAGACGGTCGTACACCTCGTAGGGTTGCTTCTTGCGCAGATCCCATGCGATCCCGGAACCGCGCAGCATCGGCCCGGAGAAGCCCCATCCGAGCGCCTGCTCGGGCGAGACGACGCCGATTCCCACGGTGCGCTGCTTCCAGATCCGGTTGTCGGTCAGCAGCGTCTCGTATTCGTCGCAGTAGGTCGGGAAGCGGTTGGTGAAGTCCTCGAGGAAGTCGAGCAGCGAGCCTTCGCGATTCGCGTTCAGTTCGCGCACGGTCTTCTCGTTCTTGAACTTGTTGACCTCGTACTTCGGCATGCGGTCCGGCAGGTCGCGATAGACGCCACCCGGGCGGTAATAGGCCGCATGCATGCGCGCACCGGACACCGCCTCGTAGGCGTCCATCAGGTCCTCGCGCTCTCGGAAGGTGTACAGCACCATCGTCATCGCACCGATGTCGAGCGCATGAGTGCCGATGTTGAGCAGATGATTCAGGACGCGCGTGATCTCGTCGAACATCACCCGGATGTACTGGGCACGCAGGGGCACCTCGACGCCGAGCAGGCGCTCGATGGCCATGCAGTAGGCGTGCTCGTTGCACATCATCGAGACATAGTCGAGCCGATCCATGTAAGGGACCGACTGCACCCAGGTGCGGGTTTCGGCGAGCTTCTCGGTGCCGCGGTGCAGCAGACCGATGTGCGGATCGGCGCGCTCTACGACCTCGCCGTCGAGTTCGAGCACCAGACGCAGCACGCCGTGCGCGGACGGATGCTGGGGACCGAAGTTGATCGTGTAGTTGCGGATCTCAGCCATTGCCGACGTCCCCGTAGTTCTCTTCACGCACGACACGCGGCGTGTTCTCGCGCGGCTCGATGGTGACCGGCTGATAGACCACGCGCCCCTGCTCGGGGTCGTAGCGCATCTCGACGTAGCCCGAAACCGGGAAGTCCTTGCGGAACGGATGGCCGATGAAGCCGTAGTCGGTAAGGATGCGCCGCAGGTCCGGGTGACCCGCGTACATGATCCCGAACAGGTCGAAGGCCTCGCGCTCGAACCAGTTGGCGCTGGCAAACAGTTCGCACAGCGAATCGAGCACCGGGAAGGCCTCGTCGTCGGCAAAGGTCCGCAAGCGCACGCGCCAGTTGTGGCGCAGCGACAGCAGGTGCGCCGAGGAGGCGAAGCGCTTGCCTTCCCATACGGCGTTTCCGTAAGTCGAGAAATCGAGACCGGAAATGTCCATCAACTGCTCGAAATGCAGATCGGCATGATCGCGCAGCGTGCGCGCCGCCTGAAGGTAATCGGCAGCGGCAACCTCGATGGTGACCTCTTCGCGATCGACGACCAGCGACTGCAGCATGTCGCCGAACACGTCTCGCAAGGTCTGACTCAGGCGTTCAAGCTTGGCACTCATGTCTGTGGCACCCGTCAGCGCGCGATCGTGTTCGTGCGCTTGATCTTGTTCTGGAGCTGGAGAATGCCGTAGATCAGCGCCTCGGCCGTGGGCGGACAGCCCGGCACATAGACGTCGACCGGCACGATGCGATCGCAACCACGCACGACCGAGTAAGAGTAGTGGTAATAGCCACCGCCGTTGGCACACGAGCCCATGGAGATGACCCAGCGCGGCTCGGCCATCTGGTCATAGACCTTGCGCAGCGCCGGAGCCATCTTGTTGCACAGCGTACCAGCCACGATCATCAGGTCCGACTGGCGCGGACTCGGCCGGAACACGACGCCGAAACGATCGAGGTCGTAGCGCGCACAACCGGCGTGAATCATCTCCACCGCACAGCAGGCCAGACCGAAGGTCATCGGCCACAAGGAACCGGTACGCGTCCAGTTGATGACCGCATCGAGCGAGGTCGTGACGAAGCCCTCGCGAAAGACACCCTCAATGCTCATGAATCACTCCCAGTCGAGTGCACCGTTCTTCCACTCGACGATGTACCCGATGACCAGAACCGCAAGGAAGACCATCACCGAACCGAAGACGAACCATGCCACTTCGCCGGCCGCGATGAACTCCTGGAAGACCGTCGCCCACGGAAACAGGAAGGCGAT
>JBFGZP010000162.1:0-7839 GCA_041586695.1 Thauera sp. | reverse complement strand
GATCGTCGACGAGAGCGGCGCCGTCGCTGTCGACGCACGCATCGCGATCGACAACGTGTCGCCGACGGCCGACCTGTACGATCACATGGCGATCCATCCCTATCCTTCGCACCTGATCCGGACATGGACGGTGCCCGACGGCACCGAGGTGAAGATTCGCCCGATCAAGCCCGAGGATGCCGACCTCGAGGTCGAATTCGTGCGCAAGCTTTCCGCCGAGACGAAGTACTACCGCTTCATGAACACGATGCGCGAACTTCCCCCGGCAATGGTCGCGCGCCTGACCCAGATCGACTACGACAGCGAGATGGCCTTCGTCGCCACCATGGAGCTCGACGGCGCCGAGCACGAGCTCGGCGTATGCCGCTACGCGGTGAATCCGGACGGGGAGTCCTGCGAGTTCGCCGTGGTGGTGGCCGACGACTGGCAACACCGTGGCCTGGCGCGCAAGCTCATGGGCGTGCTGATCGAGACTGCCCGCAGCCGTGGCCTCGAGTACATGAACGGCGTCTTTCTCGCCAACAACGAGCGCATGCTGAAGTTCGTGCAGAAGCTCGGCTTCGTGCTCAGCAACGATCCGGAAGACAGCACGGTCAAGATCGGCGTGCTGGCGCTGCAGGACTGATGGCCATGCCCGCGAACATCGAGGCGATCGACTTCCACGGCCTGCCCGCCCTGCGCCTGTCCACCGCCTCCGGCGCGCGTGCGGTGGTGACCCTGTACGGTGCACAGGTCGTGTCATGGATCCCGGCCGGCGGGGAGGAAAGGCTGTACCTGAGCGAGCGCGCGGTGTTCGACGCTCGTGAGCCGATTCGCGGCGGCGTCCCGGTGTGCTTTCCACAATTCTCCGAACTCGGGCCCTTGCCCAAGCACGGCTTCGTGCGCACGCGCGACTGGAAACCGGTCGTCCAGCGCACGGGCGAGGACTTCGCCCTCGTCACCCTGCGGTTCGACGCCGACAACGACACGCGGGCGCTATGGCCGCATGAATTCGGTCTCGAACTCACGATCGCGATCGAGGACAGCCGGCTCGACCTCGAATTCGATGTGAGCAACCGGGGCAGCGAGGCGTTTTCCTTCACCGCTGCCCTGCACAGCTACCTGCGCGTGCGCGAGGTGGAGGAGTCGCGCCTCGAGGGTCTCTACGGCCTCGAGTATCGCGACCAGGTCAAGGGAAACCGCATCACCCGCGACAGCGGCGACATCGTGCTGATCGAGGACGAGACCGACCGCATCTACCATGATCTGAAGGGCCCGGTTCTGCTGCGCGAGTACGACCGCAGCCTGGGCATCAACGCCGAGGGCTTCCCCGATGCGGTGGTGTGGAACCCGTGGGAAGCCCGCTGCGCCGCGCTTGCCGACATGCCCGACGCCGGCTTTCGCCGCATGCTCTGCGTCGAGGCCGCGCTGATCCGCCAGCCGAAGACGCTGGCGCCCGGCGAGGACTGGTGGGGCCGCCAGACACTGATCGCGCTCTGAGCGGGGACGCCCCGGCCCCAGGGTCGACGGCCGCTCGATCTGTCACCAGGCAAGGCGGCCCCTTGTGAGGCCGGGCCGCTTGCTGCACCATGCCGGCCTCCCGCTACAACCTTGTGCGCCGCCTGCGGTTGCGCCCGCCCTGCTCATGCTGCCTCCGATCGAACACCGCATCGCCGAAGAAATCGGCGTCTCACCCCGCCAGGTCATCGCCGCCGTGCAGTTGATCGACGATGGCGCGACCGTGCCCTTCATCGCCCGCTACCGCAAGGAAGTCACCGGCGGCCTGGACGACACGCAGTTGCGCACGCTGGAGGAGCGGCTGGGTTACCTGCGTGAGCTCGAGGATCGTCGCGCCACCGTCCTGGCCTCGGTCGACGAGCAGGGCAAGCTCAGCGCCGAGTTGCGTGCCGAGATCGAGGCGGCCGATACCAAGCAGCGCCTCGAGGACCTCTACCTGCCGTACAAGCCCAAGCGCCGCACGAAGGCGCAGATTGCACGCGAAGCCGGCATCGGGCCGCTGGCCGAGGCCCTGCTGGCCGACCCGGGCCTGGAGCCGGAAGCCGAGGCCGGGAAATACCTCGCCGCCGAGGCCGGCTTTGCCGACGCCAGGAGCGTGCTCGAAGGCGCGCGCCAGATCCTGATGGAGCAGTTCGCCGAGGACGCGACCCTGCTCGGCGAGCTGCGCAGCTACCTGCACGAGCATGGCGCAGTGCGCTCCGGCGTGATCGAGGGCAAGGAGAACGAAGGCGCCAAGTTCCGCGACTGGTTCGACTTCCACGAGCCGATCGCGACCATGCCCTCGCACCGTGCGCTCGCCCTGCTGCGGGGCCGCAACGAGGGTGTGCTGCGCCTGACCCTCGACGTCGACCGGCCCGACCCGGATGCGCCCCACCCCTGCGAAGGCCGCATCGCCGCGCGTTTCGGCGTCCGCAACCAGGGCCGCCCCGCCGACCGCTGGCTCGCCGACACCGTGCGCTGGGCCTGGAGCGTGAAGATCTCCCTGCATCTCGAACTCGACTTGATGAGCGAACTGCGCCAACGCGCCGAAGAAGAGGCGATCCGCGTGTTTGCGCGCAACCTCAAGGACTTGCTGCTGGCCGCGCCTGCCGGCGGTCGCGCGACCATGGGCCTGGACCCGGGCATTCGCACCGGCGTGAAGGTCGCCGTGGTCGATGCGACCGGCCAGCTCGTCGACACCGCCACGGTCTATCCTTTCGAACCGCGCCGTGACCGCGAATCCGCCATCGCCACGCTGGCGGCGCTGGCGAAGAAGCATTCGGTGGAGCTGATCGCGATCGGCAACGGCACGGCCTCGCGCGAGACCGACACCCTGACCGCCGAAATGCTGACGCGCCACGCGGAACTTAAGTGCACCAAGGTGATGGTGTCGGAGGCGGGCGCATCGGTGTATTCGGCCTCAGAGCTGGCAGCGCGCGAATTCCCCGGCGTCGATGTCAGCCTGCGCGGCGCGGTGTCGATCGCCCGTCGCCTGCAGGATCCGCTCGCCGAACTGGTGAAGATCGACCCCAAGTCGATCGGCGTCGGCCAGTATCAGCACGACGTCAACCAGGGGCGGCTGGCAAAGAGCCTCGACGCGGTGGTCGAGGACTGCGTGAACGCGGTCGGTGTGGACGTGAACACCGCGTCCGCGCCCCTGCTGACGCGCATCTCCGGCCTCAACACCACGCTGGCGAGCAACATCGTCGAATATCGCAACAGCAAGGGCCCGTTCCGCAGCCGTGCCGAACTCAAGGACGTGCCCCGTCTCGGCCCCAAGACCTTCGAGCAGGCCGCCGGCTTTCTGCGCATCCCCAGCGGCGACAACCCGCTCGATGCGTCCTCCGTTCACCCCGAGGCCTATCCGGTCGTCGAACGCATCCTCGCCCGGGTGCAGAAGGGCGTGCGCGAGCTGATGGGCAACGGCAGCTTCCTGAGGACGCTCGAACCTGCCGATTTCACCGACGAGCGCTTCGGCCTGCCCACGGTACAGGACATCCTCGGCGAGCTCGAGAAGCCCGGCCGCGACCCGCGCCCCGAGTTCCGCACCGCCAGCTTTCGCGACGGCATCGAGACGCTGAAGGATCTGGAGCCCGGCATGATGCTCGAGGGCGTCGTCACCAACGTCACCAATTTCGGCGCCTTCGTCGACATCGGCGTGCATCAGGACGGCCTGGTGCACATCTCCGCGCTGTCCAATACCTTCGTCAAGGATCCACACACGGTGGTGAAAGCGGGACAGGTCGTGAAGGTCAAGGTGCTCGAGGTCGACATCGCGCGCAAGCGCATCGCCCTGACCATGCGCATGGCCGACGACGCCGGCCCGCGCCGCGCGGACACGCCTTCCGCCCGGGACGGCGCGCGTGACCGCGGCGATGGCGCCCGCAACAAGCGACACGACGCGCCGAAAGCCGCGCGCGAAAAAAGTCCGCAAGCCGGTGGCCGCCCGCTTCAGGGCAACGCCCTGGCAGACGCGTTCGCCCGCGCCCGGGGCAACAAATAGGTCGAAAGGTACGGAATCCATGCAACTCGTCATTCACGGCATCAAGAACTGCGACACCATGAAGAGGGCTTTCGCCTGGCTCGACGGCCAGGGCCTCGCCTACCGCTTTCACGACTACCGCCGGGACGGCCTGGACGCCGCCACGCTGCAGCGCTGGAGCGCACGGCTGGGCTGGGAAGCACTGCTGAACAAGCGCGGCACCACCTGGCGCAAGCTCGATGCCGAACGGCAGGCAATCGGCACCGAAGCCGAGGCGATCGCCCTGATGCTCGCGCAGCCCAGCCTGATCCGCCGCCCGGTGCTCGAAATGGGCGACGGCCGCCTCCTCGTCGGCTTCGACGCCGATCTCTACAGCAGCACACTGCAGCCCGGGAGACCGACGTGAGCGATTCCCTGCCTGACAGCTATGTCCTGCGCTTCCTGCTGGAGGATCTCGACATTCGCGGTGCCGTCGTCCGCCTCACCGACGTGTGGCAGGCGATGCAGGCCGGTCGTGGCTACCCGGAGGCGGTGGCACGCCTGCTCGGCGAGATGAGCGCGGTCTCGGTAGTGATCGCCGGCAACCTCAAGCAGGCAGGCCGCCTTACCTTCCAGATCGCTGGCCACGGTCCGGTCAGCCTGCTGGTGGTCGACTGCGGCGAGACGCTCAACCTGCGTGGCTATGCGAAGGCCGAAGGCGTGCCGGCGGGCGACTCGCTCACCGAGCTCGTGGGCGACGGCCGCCTGCAGCTGTCGCTCGACGTGCCCGGCCTCGCCCAGCCCTACCAGAGCCTGGTGCCGCTGGAGGGCGCGAGCATTGCCGCGACCTTCGAGCACTATCTGGACCGTTCCGAACAGCAACCCGCCGGCCTGTGGCTGGCCAGCGCCCCGCAGGCCGCCGCCGCCCTGTTCGTGCAGAAGCTCCCGGGTGCGGACGCGAAGGACATCGACGGCTGGTCGCGCGTCCAGCATCTGGCGCAGACGGTGCACCGGGACGAGTTGCTCGGCCTCACGCCCGAGCAACTGCTCGGGCGCCTCTTCGCCGAGGAAAAGGTGCGCATCTTCGCCCCGCGCGCCGTCAGCCACGACTGGCCGGCCGACCCGCAAAAGATCGCATCGATGCTGCAGGGCCTTGGCGAGGACGAGGTCCGCGCGATCCTGGCCGAACATGGCGAGGTCGTCGTTCATGACGACCTGTCGAACCACACCTATCGTTTCGACGCCGCGGCGGTGGAGGCCTTGTTCGAGCCGCCGACGCTGCACTGAAACTTCCGCGCTCATGCCGGTGTGGCGCCAGGGAGGTGCCATCCGGCATCGCCGCGGTCGCCCGCCACGATGCCGATTGGAATGCTTGCCCGATCGCCCCCTCGTCAGTACACTCCCTTGATTTTGAAGACCGTTCCGCCCATGTCCGCTAACGCGCCCGCCCGCCCGATCGAGTTCCGCAACGCGGCGCTCGGCGCGACCGTCGCCCTGCTGCAGCTTACCGAACCGCCCGCACTGGCCGACGCCCTGCACAAGATGCTGGGCGGCATGCCCGACTTCTTCAACGGCGAGGCGGTCATCCTCGATTTCGCCGGCCTCGCGCAGCTGCCTTCACGCATCGACTGGCCCGGACTGCTCTCGCTGCTGCGCCGCTATCGCCTGCAGCCGATCGGCGTGCGCAACCTCGGCGGCGAACTCGCGGCCGCTGCCCGCCAAGCCGGTCTGGCCGTCCTCGACGACGTCGAACTGCGCGACCACCCGGCCGCCGACACGCCGCCGCGTGCGCCAGCGCCGGCGCCCGCGCCCCGGCCGCAGCCCAGGGCAGAACCTGCGCCGGCCGCAGAAGCCCCGGCCGCCGCGGCCACCCTGTTCGTGGACCGCCCGCTGCGCTCGGGCCAGCAAGTGTATGCGCGTGGCACCGACCTGGTGTTGCTCGGCGGCGTCAGCCCCGGCGCCGAAGTCATCGCCGACGGCAGCATCCACTGCTACGGCCCGCTTCGCGGCCGTGCCATTGCCGGCGCCCAGGGCGATCAGACCGCCCGCATTTTGGCCAGCAATTTCGGTCCCGAACTCGTCTCCATCGCCGGCGTTTATCGCACCTTCGAGCGCGGCATTCCCGAGGCCCTCGCCGGCCGCGCGGCGGTGGCAAAGCTCGTCGGCACGGCCGAAGACCCAACACTCAACATCGAAGCGCTGAAGCTCGACTGAGCCAGCCAAACAGGAACGTCAAGGGGAAATCGTGAGAGTCATCGTCGTAACATCCGGCAAGGGCGGCGTAGGCAAGACCACCACCAGCGCGGCCTTCGCCTCGGGGCTGGCCCTGCGCGGCTACAAGACCGCAGTCATCGACTTCGACGTCGGCCTGCGCAACCTCGACCTGATCATGGGCTGCGAGCGTCGCGTCGTCTATGACCTCGTCAACGTCGTCAACGGCGAGGCGCGCCTCAATCAGGCCCTGATCAAGGACAAGAACTGCGAAAACCTCTTCATCCTCCCCGCCTCGCAGACCCGCGACAAGGACGCCCTCACCGAGGAAGGCGTGGAGGCCGTGCTCAAGGAACTCGAGCACATGGCCTTCGACTACGTCGTCTGCGACTCCCCCGCGGGCATCGAGCGTGGCGCGGTGATGGCCCTGACCTTCGCCGACGAGGCGATCGTCACCACCAACCCGGAAGTGTCTTCGGTGCGCGACTCCGACCGCATCCTCGGCATCCTGCAGTCGAAGTCGCGCCGTGCGCGCGAGGGCGGCGAGGCAGTGAAGGAACACCTGCTCGTCACCCGCTACTCGCCGAAGCGTGTCGAGGACGGCGAAATGCTGTCCTATAAGGACGTGCAGGAACTGTTGCGCGTGCCGCTGATCGGCGTCATCCCCGAGTCCGAATCGGTGCTGCACGCCTCGAACCAGGGCACGCCCGCCATCCACCTCAAGGGCACCGACGTCTCCGAGGCCTACACTGACGTCATCGCGCGTTTCCTGGGCGAGGAGCGCCCGCTGCGCTTCGTGAGCTACGAAAAGCCGGGCCTGATGAAACGCCTGTTCGGAGGCAAGTGAGATGTCCTTCCTTGCCCGCCTGTTCGGCGAGAAGAAGAAATCGACCGCGGACATCGCCAAGAACCGGCTGTCCCTGCTGATTGCGCACGAGCGCGCCGGCGGCAGCACCGCCGCCGACTTTCTGCCCGCGCTGCAACGCGAGTTGATCGAGGTGATCTCCAAGTATGTCGCGGTGAACCCCGACGACATCAAGGTGCAGCTCGAAAGGCAGGACAACTACGAGGTTCTCGAGGTCAACATCGTGCTGCCCGAGCAGCACCGCTGAGCCTTTTGCCCGGGTGGTGAAATCGGTAGACACATCGGACTTAAAATCCGAAGCCGACAGGCGTGCGGGTTCGAGTCCCGCCCCGGGCACCAAGTAGCGCCCCAGCATCCCTGTCTGCTTGCCTAATGCAGAACAGGACGGCCCGGAAGACCCCGGGGCGCCGCGCTCAATTTCTTGCGCCGCGGTTCTTCAGGAACGTCTTCCAGCGTTCCAGGGCCACGGCGTTGAGTTCGCAGTGCTCGAGTTCGACGATGTCTTCAGCCCCGAAGCACTCGCAGAGCAGGACGAAATATTCTTCGATAATGATCTCATCGGAATCGGGCTCGACGTCGGCGGCATACGCTTCCCAGAATTGGTCGGTAATCGCGTTTTTCATGGGCTGAGTTCCCGGCGTTCGTGTAATCGATTCGATAAGGTATGTTTAGACTCATTACCGAAGCCGCGCCATTGGGGAAGAACCGGAGGGAAGCCGCCGGCAAGACGGCGACGAGCCTCACCTGGCAACGGACGCGAAGTCCCACCCGGCCGTCGAGAAATGGAACCCGTGCCCGCCGCGGGCACCAAATGACGTGAAGGGGG
>JBFGZP010000161.1:0-7875 GCA_041586695.1 Thauera sp. | reverse complement strand
GGAGCAAACCATGAAACTGTGTGATTTCGATGTTGGTCTGGACAAGCCTTTCTTCCTCATCGCTGGTCCGTGCGTGATCGAATCGCGCGAGATGGCGTTCGAAACCGCCGGCGCGCTCAAGGAGATCTGCGCCGGACTCGGTATTCCATTCATCTACAAATCGTCGTACGACAAGGCCAATCGCAGCTCGGGCAAGTCCTACCGCGGCATGGGCATGGACAAGGGCCTGGACATTCTCGCCGACGTGCGCAAGCAGCTCGGCGTGCCGGTGCTGACCGACGTTCATTCGATCGGCGAGATTGCCGCCGTCGCGGCCGTCGTCGACGTGTTGCAGACGCCGGCCTTCCTGTGCCGTCAGACCGATTTCATCCAGGCTGTGGCCACCTGCGGCAAGCCGGTGAATATCAAGAAAGGGCAGTTTCTCGCCCCGGGCGACATGAAGAACGTAGTCGACAAGGCCAAGGAAGCAAACGGCGGCGCCGACACGATCATGGTCTGTGAGCGCGGCGCATCATTCGGATACAACAACCTCGTGTCCGACATGCGCTCGCTGGCAATCATGCGTGAGACGGGCTGCCCGGTGGTGTTCGACGCGACGCACTCGGTGCAGTTGCCCGGCGGCCAGGGAACGGCCTCGGGCGGTCAGCGCGAGTTCGTGCCCGTACTGGCGCGTGCAGCGGTTGCGGTCGGCGTCTCCGGCCTCTTCATGGAAAGCCACCCGAACCCGGAAGTGGCCTTGTCGGATGGTCCCAATGCCTGGCCCTTGCCGAAGATGAAGGCGTTGCTCGCGACGCTGAAGGACATCGATGCGCTGGTCAAGCGCAACGGCTTCCTGGAGACGGTCGGCTGAGGCCGGCGGCCTTCCGATCGCCACCGTCAATATGTTGTCGAAACCAATTCAGAACGACAGGAAAATCCATGAGTGCAATCGTTGATGTGATCGCCCGCGAGATTCTCGACTCCCGCGGCAATCCCACCGTCGAGGCCGACGTGCTGCTCGAGTCCGGCGTGATGGGGCGCGCCGCGGTTCCGTCCGGCGCCTCCACCGGCTCGCGCGAGGCCATCGAACTGCGTGACGGCGACAAGGGTCGCTATCTCGGCAAGGGTGTGCTGCGTGCGGTCGAAAACGTCAATACCGAGATCGCGGAAGCGATCATCGGCCTCGACGCGGAAGAGCAGGCCTTCATAGACCAAACGCTGATCGAACTCGACGGCACCGAGAACAAGTCGCGCCTGGGCGCAAATGCGATGCTGGCGGTGTCGATGGCGGTCGCCAAGGCGGCGGCCGAAGAGGCGGGTCTGCCGCTGTACCGCTACTTCGGCGGTTCGAGCCCGATGGTGATGCCGGTGCCGATGATGAACGTCATCAACGGTGGCGAGCACGCCAACAACAGCCTCGACATCCAGGAATGCATGATCATGCCGGTGAGCATGACGAGCTTTCGTGAGGCGCTGCGCTGCGGCGCCGAGATTTTCCATCATCTGAAGAAGATCACCGACAAGAAGGGCTACCCGACCACGGTCGGCGACGAGGGTGGCTTTGCGCCCAACGTTTCCGGTACCGAAGAAGCGTTGAACCTGATCCAGGAGGCGATTTCCGCCGCAGGCTACGAGCCCGGCCGCGACGTGCTGCTGGCGCTCGACTGCGCGGCGTCCGAGTTCTATCGCGACGGCAAGTACGAACTCAAGGGCGAGGGCCTCAGCCTCACCGCCGAGGGCTTTACCGACTACCTCGCGACCCTGGCCGACAAGTTCCCGATCGTATCGATCGAGGACGCGATGGCCGAAGGAGACTGGGCGGGCTGGAAGCACCTGACTGAGCGCCTGGGCAGCAAGGTGCAGCTGGTGGGCGACGATCTCTTCGTCACCAACACGAAGATCCTCGAGCAGGGCATCGAGCAGGGCGTGGCGAACTCCATCCTGATCAAGATCAACCAGATCGGCACGCTGACCGAGACCTTCGCGGCGGTCGAGATGGCCAAGCTCGCGGGCTACACGGCGGTGATTTCGCATCGTTCGGGCGAAACCGACGACTCGACCATCGCCGATATCGCCGTCGGCCTGCGTGCGATGCAGATCAAGACCGGCTCGCTGTCGCGCTCGGATCGCATCTCCAAGTACAACCAGCTGCTCCGGATCGAGGAAGACCTGGGCGATACTGCCGTGTACCCGGGGCTGCGCGCCTTCTACAACCTGCGCACGCGCTGACCGATCGGGGTAATCGGCAATGGCCGGCGACCTGTTCGCCGGCTCTTTTTTGCACGTCGCGCCCCCACCACAACTCACAGGTAGACGCCCCTGATCTCCATGCGCTGGCCCGTATTCTTTCTTGCCCTGCTAGTCGTGTTGCTGCAATACCCGCTCTGGCTCGGCAAGGGTGGCTGGCTGCGGGTTTGGGAGGTGGATCGCCAACTGCACGCCCAGCGGGAGGAAAACCTGCGGCTGGAACAGCGCAATGCCAGCCTGGACGCCGAGGTGCGCGACCTGAAGTCGGGCAACGAGGCGATCGAGGAACGCGCGCGCTTCGAACTCGGGCTCACGCGCCCGGGAGAGATCTTCGTCCAGGTGCCGCGGAAGAACTGAAGCGGCGCAGGCGCCGTCCAGCATCTTGCATCTCGCCTCGTTCGGGTCTAGAGACGCTCGGAGAGGTCGTTGCGCTGTTCGAGTTCGGCTTCGAATGCCACCATCTCGAGCCCCAGGGCATCGCGCGCCGACACCATCCCGATCGGCTTGCCGGCCTGTACGACCGGCAAGTGGCGAAAGCCGTTGTCGTGCATCAGATGCATCGCATGTCCGAGCGGCCTGTCGGGCGAGATCGTCTGGGGGTCGGGCGTCATCACGTCCGCCAGGCGGGTGGTCGCGGAATCAAGGCGCTCGGCCAGCACCCGGACGAGAGCGTCCCGTTCGGTGAAAATCCCGCTCAGGCGACCATTGCGCACGATCATGATCGCGCCGACCCGGGCCGCGGCCATCTTCTGTGAGGCCTCCAGTACGCTCGTCGTTTCGTCTGCGGTGATGATCTTCTGTCCGCGGACAACCTCGCCTATCTTTCGCATCGGCATGGGTGCAGTCTCCTCTGGTTGTGGGGTAAGTCTGGTAAGGCCGGTTTCTGGGTTGTGTCGAGCAAGGCCTGGCAACGAGCGATCAGGGCTTCCTAGTTGCTCGCCAACAGTGTGCGGGCACCGTCGATTCGCGGCGCGAAGTACCGGTTGTCCAGGCGCTCCACCCGCACCGAACCCCGGCTCGATGGCGCATGAACGAAACGCCCATCGCCGATGTAGATGCCCATGTGCGAATGACGTCGCTTCTGCGTATTGAAGAACACGAGGTCTCCTGGTCGCAATTCCTCGGGATCGATCGGGCGCGTGCGCTCGGCAATCTGTGCCGCATTATGCGGAAGCCGCTGGCCGCTGATGGTCTCGACGACGTAGGCGACCATGCCGCTGCAGTCGAGCCCCGCGTCAGGGTTGCGGCCGCCGAAACGGTAACCCGTGTCCAGCAGTCCGAGCGCGAACAACACCATTTCCTGCGTGTGTGATTCCTCGGCAAGTACGAAGTAGTCGTTCGTGCTTGCAGTGCCGGGTTCACCCGACTGGGATGCTGCGTAGCGGGCGGGGGGAGGGGAGGACAAGCTGCTGCAGCCGGCCATCAGGGCCAGGCCGACGGCCGCGAGCAGAGCGCGCAGTGCGTTCGGATTGCGACCGGAGAGGAACGGCTTCGTCATGGGTCATCACGATAGGACAAAGCCCGTGTGGCGTCCAGCATCGGCCCTTGCGGGCGATCGCGCCACGCGCGCAGCCGGGGATGATGCGCTCGCCGCCCCGCGGTTCGCTGCGGGTGGGTTCAGTCGATAAGCTCGATGCGGCCGCTGACGCTGACGCTGACTTCACTCTCACCACCTTCAAGCGGTGCCGGGGTGGCCTCGGCCATCATCGCCGGGGCGGCGCGCATCAGCGCTCGCATCGGGGGGTGGAATCCGCCGTCGGCAAAGGCCATATGGCGGAGGCGGTAGCGCTTGCCGAGTGCGCCCGCGATCAGTGTCGCGCGCTGCTCGAAGGCGCGAATCGCCTCGATGGTCGCCTCGTCGGCAGCCTTGCGGCGGGTCTCGGGTGCAGGGTGCATCGATACCTGCGACAGCGCAAGGCTTGCCTGGAGCTTGCCGATCAGCGTCGATACGGCGGTGAGGTCGCGGCTCTCGAGCCGTATCTCGGAGCGCATGCGCCAGCCCTCGATCCTGCCGTTGCCGTTCTCGGCATACACCGGCCAGGTATGGGCTCCGGCTGACTGTACCTTGACGTCGCCGTAGCCGCGCGCAGTCTCGAGCGCCGCGTCGATGGAGCGGTTTACCTCTTGCGCAAGGCTGGCGGCGTCCGGTCCGCTGCGCTCGGCGAACAAGATGGCGACGGCGAGGTCGTTCGGCGCCCCCCGGCTCGCTTCGGCAGAGAACTCCACCGTCTGTGCATCGGGATGTTCAGTTTCGGCAGCCTGGACCTGCAGCACGCACAGGGTCGACAGTAATGCGATCAGCTTGCGTGCAGTCAGGGACATGATGAACTCCGGGAAAAAGTGGAGGGCGGCGAGCGCTTGACCCACGCGCGGCTCGCGGGCGGGCGCCACGGCCATCGGCACGGCCGAATTCTGCGCCGGTCCTCGACCGGTCCGCAGATCGTCGGCCCTTAGCAGGCGGGGTCGCCGAGCGCGGCGGTCGGGTCGAGCGCTCGCAGCTCGTCTTCGTACAGCCTCGCATTCTGGACGTAATGCGCGGCATTCTGCTTCAGGCCGGCAATGTCTTCTTCCGAGAGTTCGCGGATCACGCGGCCCGGCGAACCGACCACCAGCGAGCGGTCGGGGATCACCTTGCCTTCGGGAATCAGCGCGTTCGCGCCGATGATGCAGTTCTTGCCGATTACCGCATGATTGAGCACGACCGCGTTGATGCCGATCAGGCTGCCATCGCCGACGGTGCAGCCGTGCAGCATGACCATATGGCCGACGGTGACGTCGTTGCCGATCACCAGCGGCACGCCGTCATCGTTGTGCAGAACGGAGCCATCCTGAATGTTGGTGCCGTCCCCGATCGTGATCGGGTCGTTGTCGCCGCGAATCACCACGTTGTACCAGATGCTGACATCACGACCGGCCTGCACCGCGCCGATCACCGTCGCGTTGTGGGCCACCCAGCAGCCTTCGCCGAAGCGGGGCGTGCGCTCGCCCAGTGCATAGATGCTCATGCCGTCTCTCTCTTTGTGGTTTGCGTTCGCTGGCCGGCGCCGGCGCGCCGGGGGCGAATCATAACAAGCGCGACCGACGGTGCAAACTCCGCGGCGGCCCGCAAGGTTGCCGATTGGGCGGGGGATTCCGCTGTATCGGGGCCGGATGCTAGCATTCGGGCAGCAACCGGAACTCTTCATGCTCAGCTATCGCCACGCCTTTCATGCCGGCAACCACGCCGACGTCCTCAAGCACGCTGTCCTGCTCGAATTGCTCACTTATTACAACCGCAAGGACAAGCCCTGGTGGTACATCGATACACATGCCGGCGGGGGCTGCTATGCGCTGGACAGCGACCAGGCGTCGAAAACCGCCGAGTTCGAGGACGGCATCGCGCGCCTGTGGACGCGCAAAGACATGCCGGAGCTGCTCGCGGTTTATGTGGCCGCGGTTCGCCAGTTCAATCCGCAAGGCAGCCTGCTGTTCTACCCGGGGTCGCCGGCGCTCGCCATGACCTGCGCGCGCGCGCAGGACCGGCTGCGCCTGTTCGAACTTCACCCGGCCGATTTCGAGTCCCTGCAGCGCACCTTCGCTTCCGAAGCCGTTCGCGTGCAGGTGAGCCGATCCGACGGCCTGGGCGCGCTCAAGGCCCTGCTGCCGCCGCCGACACGGCGCGCGGTGGTGCTGATCGACCCGTCGTATGAGGTCAAGGACGACTATCGCCAGGTGGTGGATGCGCTGCGCGATGCGATGCGGCGTTTCTCCACCGGCACCTTTGTCGTCTGGTATCCGCTGCTGGCGCGGCCCGAGGCCCGTCAGTTGCCGGGCAGGCTGGCGGAACTCGGCGCCGAGAACTGGCTCGATGTGCGCCTGGCGGTGAAGCATCCGCCGCGCGACGGCTTCGGCATGTTCGGCAGCGGGCTGTTCATCGTCAATCCGCCCTGGGTGCTGCCCGAGCGTCTCGAGGCGACACTGCCGTGGCTGGTGCAGGCGTTCGGCGAGGACGAGGGCGCGGGCTTCGACCTGGAGCACCGTATCGAATGAGCGAGGACGCATTGACCCGCCTGCGAGACGCGCTGCGCGCATTTTCCGCCGAGCGCGACTGGCAACAGTTCCATACCCCGAAAAACCTTGCCATGGCGCTCGCGGGCGAGGCCGGGGAAGTGATCGAGCACTTCCAGTGGCTCAGCGCCGAGCAGTCGGCCGCGCTGCCCGACGACATTCGCGCCGAGGTGGCGCTCGAGCTGGCCGACGTGCTGCTTTACCTGGTGCGCCTGGCCGACGTGCTCGACGTCGACCTCGACGCGGCGGCACAGCGAAAACTGGAGATCAACGCCGAGCGCTATCCGGCCGACAAGTCGCGCGGGCGTTCGGTCAAATACCACAAGCTCTGAGCCTGTCCGCTGCTGTGTCGCTGCAGGGCAGCAACGGCGAAACTTCGTCCAGATCCGCTCGAGCGATTGGGCAGCAGTCCTTTTTCTGAAACAATACCGCCTTCGTCTATTTCGGGCCTCCAGCGTGGACCTCAAGAACATCAGCGACATCGAACGCGCAACGCAAGGTGGCAGGGGCGAGCTGCTTCGCCTCGGGGTCGGCTTTCTCTTCATCATCGGCGTGATGTTCTATTCGATGGCCCGCGGCGGCGAGGGCGGGACGATGCTCGTCATGGCGGCCATGGTAGGCGGCTACATGGCGATGAACATCGGCGCCAACGACGTCGCCAACAATGTCGGTCCGGCGGTCGGCTCCCAGGCGCTCACGCTTGCCGGCGCGCTCGTCATCGCCGCGATCTTCGAAGCCGCTGGCGCGCTGATCGCCGGCGGCGAAGTGGTCGGGACCATTCGCAGCGGCATCATCAATCCGGACCTCATTCCCGACTCGGATACCTTCGTCTGGATCATGCTCGCGGCGCTGCTCGCCGGAGCGCTGTGGCTCAATATCGCCACCGCGGTGGGGGCGCCGGTATCGACGACGCACTCGATCGTCGGCGCGGTGCTGGGCGCCGGCATCGCGGCGTCCGGCGTGGATATCGTCGCATGGGGAACGATGGGCACGATCGCCGCAAGCTGGGTGATCTCCCCGGTGCTGGGCGGCCTGTTCGCAGCTGCCTTCCTCTACCTGGTCAAGCGCAGCATCACCTACCAGGCCGACATGGCCGAGGCGGCGCGCAAGATGGTGCCGATTCTGGTCGCCCTGATGGCCTGGACATGCGCGACCTACCTGATCCTCAAGGGCCTCAGCAAGGTCTGGAAGGTGGGCTTCGGCGCTGCGGTGCTATACGGCGCGCTCGCCGCCGTGATCGTCTTCCTGCCGGTCAGGAAGCTGGTGTCGAGTCGGCGGAGCATCATCGCCAACACCAAGCAGAGCGTGAACAAGCTGTTTACCGTGCCGCTCATCTTCGCCGCGGCCCTGCTCAGTTTCGCCCACGGCTCGAACGACGTCGCCAACGCGGTCGGGCCGCTCGCGGCCATCGTCGACGTGGTCACCCACCAGGGCGTGATCAGCAAGAGCGCGGCGATCCCGACCTGGGTCATGATGGTCGGCGCGATCGGCATCGCGCTGGGGCTGGCGCTGTTCGGTCCCAAGGTGATCCGCACGGTCGGCTCGGAGATCACCGAGCTCGACCAGATGCGCGCCTACTGCATCGCCATGGCGGCAACCATC
>JBFGZP010000160.1:0-7891 GCA_041586695.1 Thauera sp. | reverse complement strand
GCAACCTTATTCCACCGGTTTCGGATTACTCATGTTCGGCTTCCTGCGATCCTATTTTTCCAACGATCTCGCGATCGACCTCGGCACCGCCAACACTCTGATCTACGTCCGCAACAAGGGTATCGTCCTCGATGAACCTTCCGTGGTGGCGATCCGCACCGAAGGCGGGCCAAACGCCAAGCGGTCGATCCAGGCCGTGGGCCATGCGGCGAAGCAGATGCTCGGCAAGACGCCGGGCAACATCACCGCGATCCGCCCGATGAAGGACGGCGTGATCGCCGACTTCGTCGTCACCGAGCAGATGATCAAGCAGTTCATCAAGAAGGTGCACGACTCCCGCCTGCTTTCGCCCAGCCCGCGCATCATCATCTGCGTGCCCTGCGGCTCGACCCAGGTCGAACGCCGCGCGATCCGCGACGCGGCCCTGGCCGCCGGCGCCTCGCAGGTCTTCCTCATCGAAGAGCCGATGGCCGCGGCGATCGGCGCCGGCATGCCGGTGTCGGATGCGACCGGTTCGATGGTCGTCGATATCGGTGGCGGCACCACCGAAGTCGGCGTGATCTCGCTCGGCGGCATGGTCTATGCCGGCAGCGTGCGCGTCGGCGGGGACAAGTTCGACGACTCCATCGTCAACTACATCCGCCGCAACTACGGCATGCTGATCGGCGACACCACCGCCGAGAACATCAAGAAGCACATCGGCTCCGCATTCCCCGGCTCCGAGGTGCGCGAGATGGAAGTGAAGGGGCGCAACCTCGCCGAGGGCATTCCGCGCAGCTTCACCATCTCGTCCAACGAAATCCTCGAAGCGCTCGCCGAACCGCTCAACCAGATCGTGTCCGCGGTGAAGATCGCGCTGGAACAGACCCCGCCCGAGCTCGGCGCCGACATCGCCGATCGCGGCATGGTACTCACCGGTGGCGGCGCGCTGCTGCGCGACCTCGACCGCCTGCTGATGGAAGAGACCGGGCTGCCCGTCATCGTCGCCGAGGAGCCCCTGACCTGCGTGGCCCGCGGTTGCGGCATGGCGCTCGAAAAGATGGACAAGCTCGCTTCCATCTTCACTTCGGATTGAGCTCGGGGCCAGGCCCGACCGGGCCTGCCTTTCACTTCCGGGCCCGTCTCCGCTAGATGTCTCTCGTCGGCCACCAACCTCCTCCCATCTTCAGGCGCGGACTGGCACCGCTCGCGCGCCTGCTCGTGTTCGTCGCGATCTGCCTGGCGATGCTGGTGGCCGATCTGCGCTTCCGCTACCTCGAGGTGCTGCGCAACGGCCTGTCGGTGGTTACCTATCCGCTGCAGATGGCGGCGGCGACGCCGGCCGACTTCGTGCGCAACGCCTCGCGCTACTTCGGCACCCTGATCGAGGTCCAGCTCGACAACGCCGAACTGCGTCGTCAGCAACTCGGTTCGGGCGAGCGCCTGCTGCGCTTCGAGCTGCTCGAGCAGGAGAACGCCGAATTGCGCGGCCTGCTGGGAATGGCGCAGCGGCTGCAGGTGAAGAGCATCGCCGCCGAGATCCTCTACGATGCGCCGGATCCCTTCGCGCGCAAGGTCATTCTCGATCGCGGTACGCAACAGGGCGTGGAGGCCGGGCTCGCGGTGGTCGATCCCGGTGGCGTCATCGGTCAGGTCACGCGCGTGCATCCGGTGCAGTCCGAAGTGACGCTGCTGACCGACCGCAACCAGGCGATCCCGGTGCAGGTCGTGCGCAATGGCTTGCGCGGGGTGCTCTTCGGTGCCGGCCGTGGCCGCCTCGAGATGCGCTTCGTGCTCCCCGACTCCGACATCGAGCCGGGCGACCGTCTCGTCACCTCGGGCCTGGACGGCGTGTTCGTGCCGGGTCTGCCGGTGGCGACGGTGAGTGCGGTCGACCACGACAGCGACTCCTTCGCCCTCATCGATTGCGAACCACTGGCCGGCGTCGAGCGCAGCGTCCAGGTGCTCGTCGTCGGGCGCGCGTCCTACCCGCCGCCGCCGCCCGAGAACTGGGCCGAAAGGGGGCGCTGAGCGATGCAGCCGACCAACCGCTCCAGCCGCATCCTGCTTCCCGTCAGGCTGTGGTTCATCTACTTCAGCCTGCTCGTTGCCCTCGGCCTCGAGTACATCCCCTCCGGCCGTTTCCCCGGCGTGCCCGACTGGGTTGCGCTGGTGCTGGCGTTCTGGTGCATCCGCGAGCCGCTGCGCATCGGCGTGGGGGCCGGCTTCATCTTCGGCCTGTTGGTCGACATCGGCCTCGGCGCGGCGATGGGCCAGCACGCCCTGGCCTACGTCGTGCTCGCCTGGCTGGCCAATGGCGTGGCCCGGAGGGTGCTCTGGTTCTCGCCGCTGCAGCAGGCGCTGCACGTGCTGCCGATCCTGCTCGTCGCCCAGGTGCTGATGGTGCTGGTGCGCCTGGTGGCCGGGGCCGAGTTTCCGGGCTGGGTCTACTTCCTCTCCAGCTTCACCGGCCTGCTGCTTTGGCTGCCGCTGACCTTCCTGCTGCTGCTGCCGCAGTACCAGCCGGTGGATCGCGATGACAACCGTCCGATCTGAGCCCGCCCCACGATGACCGAGTTCCGCAACCCGGCCCAGGCGATCGCGCGCTTCCGCCGCCGCGCGGTGGTTGCGTTGGCCTTCGTGCTGGTGTGCCTGGGCTTGCTGGCGGCGCGCTTCCATTTCCTCCAGGTCGTGCGCCACGACTACTACCTCACCCGCGCCGAGGACAACCGCATCGCCGTGCTGCCCACGGTGCCCAACCGCGGCATGATCGTCGATCGCAACGGCGTGGTGCTGGCGCGCAACTATGCGGCCTACACGCTGGAGTTGACCCCCTGGCGGGTGGGGGATGTCGAGGCGACAATCGATCAACTCGCCGGCCTCGTCAGCATCGATGCGCGGGATCGACGGCGTTTTCGCAAGATTCTCGAAGAAAGCCGCAACTTCCAGAGCGTACCGCTGCGTACCCGCCTCACCGACGAGGAGGTCGCCCGCGTCGTCGCCCAGCTCTATCGCTTCCCCGGCGTCGAGGTGAAGGCGCGGCTGTTGCGCGAATATCCGCAGGGTGCCGCGGCGTCGCACGTCATCGGCTACATCGGCCGCATCAACGAGCGTGACGTCGAGCGCATCGAAGAGCGCGGCGAGACCGCCAACTACCGCGGCACCGAGCACATCGGCAAGTCCGGCCTGGAGCAGTCCTACGAGGCCGAACTGCACGGTCGCACCGGGGTCGAGCAGGTCGAGGTCAACGCCGGCGGGCGGGCGATACGGGCGCTGGCGCGAACGCCGTCAGTGGCCGGCAACGACCTCGAGCTCACCCTCGACATCGAATTGCAGAAGGTGGCCGAGGCCGCCTTCGGCGATCGCCGCGGCGCGCTGGTGGCGATCGAGCCCGCCACCGGCGGGGTGCTGGCGCTGGTGTCGACGCCCACCTTCGACCCCAATCAGTTCGTCGACGGCATCTCCACCCAGGACTGGAAGGCGCTGAACGATTCGCCCGATCACCCGCTGCTCAACCGCGCCATTTATTCCGCCTATCCGCCCGGCTCCACCTTCAAGCCCTTCATGGCGCTGGCGGCGCTCGAGACCGGCAAGCGCACCGCGACCCAGGCGATTGCCGACGCGGGCTACTTCACCTTCGCCGGCCATCGCTTCATGGACGACAAGGTCGGCGGTCACGGCATGGTCGACCTGCACAAGTCGATCGTGGTGTCGTGCAACACCTACTATTATCAACTCGCCAACGATCTCGGCATCGAGGGCATCGCAAGCTTCATGGCGCCCTTCGGCCTCGGCTCGCGTACCGGCATCGATCTGCCGGGCGAGGCCGAGGGCGTGCTGCCCTCGCCGCAGTGGAAGAAGAGGCGTTTCCGCAAGCCCGAGCAGCAACGCTGGTACGGCGGCGAGACGATCTCGGTCGGCATCGGCCAGGGCTACAGCGCCTACACGCCGCTGCAGCTTGCCAACGCCTTGTCGGCCCTGGTCAGCGACGGCAAGTTGTTCCGCCCCCACATGGTGCGCAACGTGGTGGAAGCGGTCAGCGGCGAGCGCCGCCTGATCGAGCCCGAGCCGCTGCGCACGATCCCGCTCAAGCCGGCCAACGTCGCCGCGGTGCGCAAGGCCATGGTCGAAGTGAATGTGACCGGCACCGGCAAGCGCGCCTTCCAGGATGCGGCCTACGTCGCCGGCGGCAAGACCGGCACGGCGCAGGTCTATTCCCTGCGCGGCCAGCGCTATGTGGAAGGCCGGGTGCGCGAGCGTCTGCGCGACCACTCCTGGTTCGTCGCCTACGCGCCGGCCGAGGCACCCCGGATCGCGCTGGCCGTGCTGGTGGAAAACGGCGGCTTCGGCTCACAGTCGGCGGCGCCGATCGCGCGTCAGGTGATTGATTACTACCTGCTGGGCAGGCGTCCGGGCGAGCCCGCCGCGGAGGACATCGACGCCGACGAGAGCCTTCCCGACACCGACGACGGCCATGGCCACGAGACCACCCACGCCGCGGCCAACGCGGTGGCCGCGAGGCCGGCGCGATGAGCGGCCCGCGCTTCAATCCGCTCGCCCTGTTGCGCGGTTTCCTGCGCCCGATCGATCCGGTCCTGATGCTGGTCCTCGCGGTGCTGCTCGGCTATGCCTACGTGTTGATGCAGAGCGCCTCGCCCGAGCGCATCCCCTCCCAGCTTACGCATATGGGCGTGGCGCTCGCCGCGATGTGGCTGGTGGCCTGGCTCCCGGTGCAGCGCCTGTTCGCGCTCGCCGCGCCGCTCTACCTGGTCGGCGTGGTGCTGCTGGTCGCCGTCGAGCTGTTCGGCGAGGTGTCCAAGGGCGCCCAGCGCTGGCTCGACATCGGCGTCACCCGTATCCAGCCCTCCGAACTGATGAAGATCGCCATGCCGCTGATGCTGGCCTGGTTCTTCCAGCAGCGCGAGGGGCGCTCGGGTTTGGCCGATTTCATCGTCGCCGGCGTGTTGCTCATCGTGCCGGTGGGGCTCATCGTCATCCAGCCCGATCTCGGCACCAGCCTGCTGGTGGCGGCGGCCGGCTTCTACGTCCTGTTCTTCGCCGGCCTGTCGTGGAAACTCATCGTCCCGGTGGCCTTGGTCGGCATCGTCGGCATCGGCTCCATCGTCGCTTTCGGCGACACCCTCTGCCAACCGGAGGTGGATTGGCAGGTGCTGCGCGAATACCAGAAGCACCGCGTGTGCACCCTGCTCGACCCGACCCAGGATCCACTCGGCAAGGGCTTCCACATCATCCAGTCGACCATCGCCATCGGCTCCGGCGGCGTCTTCGGCAAGGGCTGGATGGATGGAACCCAGACCCATCTCGCCTTCCTGCCCGAGCGCCATACCGACTTCATCTTCGCCGTCCTGGCCGAGGAGTTCGGCCTGATCGGCGCCCTGGTGCTGCTGTTCACCTACCTCGTGCTGCTCGCGCGCAGCTTTCAGATCGCTATGCTCGCGCCCTCGCACGGCACGCGGCTGATGGGCGGCGCGATCACGATGATCTTCTTCACTTACGCCTTCGTGAACATGGGCATGGTCAGCGGCATCCTGCCGGTGGTGGGCGTCCCACTGCCCTTCATCAGCTATGGTGGAACTGCGCTGGTCACGCTGTGTCTGGGTATCGGCATTCTCATGAGCATCCAGCGCAGCCGCCAGACCAACAAGAGTTGAGCTGCAGGAGATCCGATGACACGCTACAGATGCCCTCCCTGCCCCCCCACTTTGTTCGCCGCCCCGGCCGCGCCGCTGCGCGCGCTGGCGGCGACGTCGGCAGTGGTGATCGCCGCCGCGCTGCTTTCGGCCTGCAACACGGCGCCGAAATCCCCGCCCTCTGTCGGCGACAGCGCGGTCGAAGGCGCCGGCCAGCCGACGCCGAGTGCGAAGGCGCGCCGCGGCGGCGGCTACTACAAGGATGACGGCCCCGACGACGTCCCGCCGGACAACCTCGACGCCATCCCGGATGCCGAGCCGCGGCGCGAGCCGCTGCACCGCTTCGCCAACCGGCCGTACAACGTGTTCGGCCAGGGCTACGTCCCGGCCACGCAGCTGGCGGCGTTTCGCGAGCGCGGGCGCGCCAGCTGGTACGGCCGGCGCTTTCACGGCAATCCCACCTCCAGCGGCGAGGCCTACGACATGTACGCGATGACCGCCGCGCACCCGACCCTGCCCATTCCCAGTTACGTGCGCGTGACCCGCGTCGACAGCGGCCGCTCGGTGGTGGTGCGGGTCAACGATCGCGGCCCCTTCCACAAGGGCCGCATCATCGACCTGTCGTACACGGCGGCGCACAAGCTCGGCTACATCAACAGCGGCAGCGCCGAGGTCGAGATCGAGCAGATCCTTCCCGACGAGGCCCCGTTGCTGGCCGACGAGACGCCGGTGCCGCCGCTGCCGGGACGCACGCCGGTGGCAGCCGGGCCGGCCGCGACGCTCGCGGCGACAGCCCTGCCACCGCTCGATCCTGCTGCCGGCGTCGAGCCCGGCGTGGCCAGCGCACCGTCGGCGCCCGCGGGCGGCCTGGTGCCGCCGATGGCCTCGGCCAGCGCCGGCATCTTCCTGCAGCTCGGTGCGTTCAGCTCGTTTGCCAATGCCGAGGGCTTCCGTGCTGCGGTCGAGCGTGAAGCCGCGGCTTTTGCCGAGCGCCTCGAACTCTTCGCCGACGGCGAACGTTTCCGCCTCCACGCGGGTCCCTACGATTCGGTCGACGAAGCACGCGCGGCGGCCGAACGGCTCGGCGCCGCCCTGAGGCTGCGGCCCTTCGTGGTCGTGCGCTGATGCTGCATTGCAGTATCAGGTTGCAACAAAGCCTTGCGCTTTTTGGCCTGTACCCGGGTGGGCGCCTATAATTCCGGCTTCCGCCTGTCCTCTTCACCATCCCCCGGGTTTTCTCATGCGTTTTGTTCTGGTTTTGCTGTTTTCGCTGCTTTCTTCCGCTGTCATGGCGCAGTCGGTCCCCGCGCCCGCGCTGGCGGCCAAGGCATGGGTGCTGGTCGATCATGCCACCGGCCAGATCCTGGCCGACAAGGATGCCGATGCCCGCATCGAGCCCGCCTCGCTGACCAAGCTGATGACCGCCTATCTGACCTTCTCCGCGCTCAAGGCGGGCACCATCGCGCCCGACCAGGTCGTGCCGGTGTCCGAGAAGGCGTGGCGCATGGAGGGCTCGCGCATGTTCATCGAGCCGCGCAAGCCGGTCACCGTCGACGAGCTGATCCGCGGCGTCATCGTGCAGTCGGGCAACGACGCCTGCGTCGCGCTGGCCGAGCTGCTCGCCGGCAGCGAGGAGGGCTTCGCCGCGCTGATGAACCGCGAGGCCAAGCGCCTCGGCATGGTGAACACCAATTTCACCAACTCCAGCGGTCTGCCGGACCCGCAGCTGTACACCACGGCGCGTGACCTCGCCGTGCTCGCGAGCGCGCTCGTGCGCGACCATCCGGCCTACTACAGCCTGTATTCGCTCAAGGAATACACCTACAACGACATCAGGCAGCCCAACCGCAATCGCCTGCTCTATCTCGATCCCACCGTCGACGGCATGAAGACCGGCCACACCAGTGCCGCCGGCTATTGCCTGGTGTCGACCGCCTTGCGCGGGCCGCGCCGCCTGATCTCGGTGGTGCTCGGTGCCGAATCGGACGACATCCGTGCCCAGGAGTCGCTCAAGCTGCTGAACTACGGCTTCCAGTTCTACGACACGGTCAGGCTCTATGCGGCCGAGGAGGCGCTGTCGCAGTTCCGCGTGTGGAAGGGACAGGCGAACGAGGTGCCGGTGGGCTTCACCAGCGACTTCATGATGTCGCTGCCGAAGGACCAGTCGCAGAAGGTGCAGGTGACCCTGGAGAGCCGCCAGCCGCTGGTGGCCCCGCTGCAGAAGGGCCAGGAGGTGGGCACGCTCAAGCTCGCCCTCGACG
>JBFGZP010000159.1:0-7918 GCA_041586695.1 Thauera sp. | reverse complement strand
TCGCTGTCCAGGCGGGCCTTCCAGCCGCCGGCATCGGCGAGCGCGCGCAGGCTGACCCGGCGCAGCGTCTGGTCGAAGGCACGCATCTGTGCCGCCTGCATGGTCACGCCGGCAAGCGCCAGGCCAAAGCCGCCCTCGGCCGGGGCGCCACCGGCGTCGCCACCCGCGTCGTCGCCGTCCGCCTCGCCGTCCGCCTCGCCGCCACCGAGCGCACGCCGCCAGGCATCCACGTCCAGCGTGTCGAACGTCGCCGCCACCAGAACTCCGCGCTCCGCCATCCGCGGCGGCTCATCCGTGCGCCCGACCGCGCCGACGTGCACACCGCCACGCAGGCTTGCCCAGTCGCCGCCCTCGCTCTCGAACCGGGCAGCCAGGCGGTCGGCCAGTTGCAGATCGAGCCGGGCGCCTTCCGCCTGCTGCGGGAAGGCCAGCTCCACGCGCAAGGGCCAGGCCTCCGCCGCCCCCTTGTTCAAGGGCGCGGGCAGGCTCGACGACACGCCACTCAGGTCGGAGCTGAGCACCAGCCGGGTCTCACCGTCGCCGATGCGGATGTCGGCCTGCCACGGCGTCGAACCGGACAGGTGCGCCAGCGCGGGCCAGTCGTTCGCGGCGCGCAGCGTTGCCACAGTGGCGGCACCGCGGGCCTCGAAGCTCACCATGCCGCCCTCCTCCGTGCGCGCGATCACGCGCAAGGGTGCGCCGAGGAACTGCGCACGCGCTTCCGGAATCGCCAGCGTGTCGGCGGTAAACACCAGCCGCCCGGCCGCCTCCTCGAGCGCAGGCAGGCCTTCCACCAACCACAGGCGGTTGGCGGCGAAGCGGTATTCGCCGCGTACCCTGGTGTCCGCCGTATCGCGCAGCGGCAGCACCAGGCGCAAGTCGAGCGTGCCGGCCCCTTCGGCCCGCATCGCCGCGGTGAAGCCACCTATGTGTTCGGCCACAGGGCTCTCCTCGACGAAGCGCAGAAACTCCGCGGTCGGCCCGCTGGCGCGCCCGGTGATGGTCATCATCTCGCCCGAGGGCACGTCCAGGTCCGGCACATCGGCGACCACGTCGGCCAGATTGGCGCCGAAGATGCGCGCACGCGCGGCCTCGATGCGCATGCCGGGCCCCTCGAAGCGCACCTCACCATGGATGCCCTCGATCGACGGCCAGCCCGGCGCGTAGTCGAGTACCGCGTCGGCCACCCGGATCGACACCAGGAACTGACCCTTGCCGTCGCGGAACGGAAAATCGGCGAGCCGCCCCCTGAGGCGCAGGCGCGCCTCGGGCACCACGGCACGGCGAATGCCCGCGCGCACCCAGTCTTGCGTGTCGCGCCCCACCACCCGCGGCAGGTAACGCCACACGGCCGTCCCTTCCGCCCGCGTCAGCTGCGCCTGGAGGTCGATCTCGCCCGCCCCGCCGGGCTCGATCCAGTAGCGCCCGGCGGCGTTGCCCGCCGCGTCTACGTTATTGAACTCCGCGGTGTCGAGGGAGATCTCGACCCGCCCGTCGCGGCGCTGCCAGCCGCCCTCCGCGCGCAGGGCGTCGAAGGCGAGGTGGCTGGTTTCGAACACGTCGGGCAGATCCACATGGGCGTTGCGGCCGTCGAGACGGAAACGTCCGCCGCGCTCGCTGCCGTCGATCTCGCCCGACAGCCCGCCGACGCCGGGCAGGCCGTCGCGCGCGGCCAGGCCGACGCCGGCAAAGCGCGCAGCGAGCGTCCAGCCTTCGGGCGCGGCGCTGTCGCCACGCCAGTCGAGCCGCAGCTCGCGCACCTCGCCTTGCGGCGCGAAGGCGGCCAGCCGCGCCCGCACGTCGTCGTCGAAGGGCAGGTAGGCGGCAAGGCCGGCGAGCGCGCCGAAGTCGAGGCGATTGGCGCGCAGCTCGCCGCCGGCCTCGCCCATGCCGCCTTTACGCACCTGCAGCGTGAGGTCGATCGGCCCCACATGCACGCCGGCTCCGGTCCGCAGCGCCAGCGCACGGGTGCCGAGCTCGAAGCCTGCGCTCGAGTGCGTCAACGCGATGCGTCCGTCCGCACGCGCGAGCTCGAGGCTGGGCAGCCCCTCCGCCAGTCGGGTGCGCACGGCGTCGAGCGCCACGTCCGCGCTGATCGCCACGCGGCGGACCTCGCCCGCGGCCGCCGGCGTCCGGCCCGCCTCGATCCAGGCACGCAGGCCGCCGGTGCCGGCAAGCGGCAGGGGGTAGTCGAACCACGGCTGCCAGCCGCCCAGGTCGGCGTGGTCGAGGGCGACAAAAAGGCGCCCGGCGGACTGCAGGGGCGCACCGGTCACCAACAACTCGAGCTCGCCGCGAATATCGAGCGTCGAGGCCAGCGCCGCAGGCGGCTGCGCGCGCAGCCCGAAACGGTAGCCGCCGAAACTGCGCAGCAGCCGGAACTCGACCTGGTCGAGCTGCAGCGCAGGCGCACCGCGCAGCTCGTCGGTCCAGCTCAGGCGGGCGTCGCGAATCAGGATCTGGCCCTGCCCAAGCAGCCACTCGAGGGCGTTGCCGTCACCGTCGGCGCCGTCCTGCAGCGCCAGGCCGGCGACGACCACGCGACCATCGGCCTCGCGGCGCAGCGCGAGCTGCGGCGAAAAAATCTCCAGGCGCTCGAAATACGGTCGCATTCGCAGCAACGAGGACCACGCCAGCGTGGCATCGACGCGCGGGAGCAGCAGGGCCGGCCGGCCCTCGGCATCATCCACGGTCACCTGCGCAAGATGCAGGCGCGGGCGCCAGCCGGCAAAATCACCCTCGATCGACGCGATCGAAACCGGCAGCCCGAGCGTGTCGCCGGCCAAGGCCGCGATCTCGGCGCGAAAATCGCCGACCACCGGCATCACGACCACCCGCATCAGCAGCATCACGCCGCCGACGACGAACCACAGCGCAACAGCGAGCACGCCGACGCCGCGCAGCATGCGGCCTGCCCGGCCGTCGGCGCGCGCCGGCGCCGGTGCACGCTGCACCGTACCGGCGGAGGAATCAGGAGGGTCGCGCTCGCTCATGCAGTATCGGACCGGCAGCCCGGGGCGAAATTCTTGGGTTGAGTCCCGCCCCGGGCCGCGACGGCGCGACAGCCCGGATGGGGAACCGATATGCCACACGGCAGGCCCGCGACCGGCAGGCGCGGATAAAATGGGATCCGTGGCAGGCCGGGGCGACAGCGATACGCCGAAAGGGCCTGCATTCTACCAATGAACGCTGCATCCGAAGGGGAGTCTCCCTCTCATGTCCTCCACGTCCGCCCCGCCAGCAAGCCCTCTGCCCCAGCCCGTGATCGAGGCGGCGCAGTTGTCGCGCTACCTGAGCCGCATGCTCGACAGCCAGCCCTGGCTCGCAGCCGAGCTGGTCGCCAGCATCGACGCGCCGATCGACGCCGACGCCATGCGAGCCTTCATCCGTGCCCGCGAGGCCGGGGCCGACAGCGTCGATGCCGCATTGATGCCCGCGCTGCGCCAGTTGCGCACCTGGGTGATGGGGCACCTGATCGTGCGCGACCTCGACGGCCGCGCCGACCTGGCCGAGGTCACCGAGACCATGACCGTCCTCGCCGAGGTCGCCATCCGCCACGCCCACGACGTGCTGCGCGCCGCCCTGGTGGAACGCTACGGCCTGCCGCTGTCGCCCACCGGCTGGGAGCAAGAGCTGCTGGTGATCGGCATGGGCAAGCTCGGCGGGCGCGAGCTCAACGTGTCCTCCGACATCGATCTGATCTTCATTTACCCGGAAGACGGCGACACCGGCGGCAAGAAGGTGATCAGCAACTTCGAGTTCTTCGAGCGCCTCGGCAAGCAACTCATCAAGGCGCTGGCCGAGGTCACCGAGAACGGCCAGGTGTTTCGCGTCGACATGCGCCTGCGGCCGAACGGCGAGTCCGGCCCCCTGGTGGGCAGCTTCGACATGCTCGAGAACTACTTCGTGACCCAGGGCCGGGAGTGGGAGCGCTACGCCTGGATCAAGGCGCGCGGGCTGGTCGGGCGGCGCTGGCCTGAACTGGAAGGCGTCGCCCGACCCTTCATCTTCCGCAAGTACCTCGACTTCGGCGCCTTCAACGCCATGCGCGAGCTGCACGCGCAGATCCGGCGCGAGGTCACACGGCGCGACCGCGCCAACAACATCAAGCTCGGCCCCGGCGGCATCCGCGAGATCGAGTTCATTGCCCAGGTGTTCCAGCTCATCCGCGGCGGCCGCGACACCCCGCTGCAGATCCGCGCGACGCTGAAGGTGCTCGCCCTGCTGCCCGAGCGCGGCATCCTGTCGGACAAGGCCGTACAGACGCTGTCGGCGGCCTACGTCTTCCTGCGCCGCCTCGAGCATCGATTGCAGTACCTGGACGACGCGCAGACCCACGACCTGCCCGAAGACCCGGCGGACCAGCTGCTCATCGCGCGCGGCATGGGCTTCGACGACTATGCGGCCCTGCTCACCGCCCTCGACGATCACCGCACCGCCGTCAGCCGGCGCTTCGATGCGGTGTTCGGCGACCCGTCGGAAGAAGACCACAGCCTCGACTCGGTGTGGGCCGCGGCGCCCGACATCGAGCACGCGACGGAAGCCCTGGGCGAACTCGGCTATCGCCACCCGCGGGCCGGCGCCGAACGTCTCGCCGCCATCCACGCCGGCCCGCGCTATCAGCAACTGCCGAACAACATCCGCAGCCGCGTCGACGCGCTGATGCCGCGACTCATCGAGGCCGCCGCCAACACGCCCGGGCCGGACGACACCCTCGCGCGCTGCCTCGACCTGCTCGACGCCATCGGCCGCCGCGGCGCCTACCTGGCGCTGTTGCAGCAGTATCCGCAGGCGCTGCGCCGCGTCGCCGACCTCGTCGGCGCCTCGCGCTGGGCGGCAGAATACCTTACCCGCCACCCCATCCTGCTCGACGAGATGCTCGACGCGCGCACCCTCGATGCGGCGCCCGACTGGCCGCAGTTCCGCGCCGCGCTGGCGGTCGAGCTCGACGCCATCGACCCCGACATGGAACGCCAGATGGACCTCATGCGCGAGCAGCACCACGCCCAGTCCTTCCGGCTGCTGACGCAGGACGTATCCGGCCTGCTCACGGTGGAGAAGCTCGCCGACCACCTGTCGGCGCTCGCCGACATCATGCTCGAGCTGACCCTGCCGCTGTGCTGGCGCAAGATCAAGATCCGTCACCGTGACGAGCCCCGCTTCGCGGTGATCAGCTACGGCAAGCTCGGCGGCAAGGAGCTCGGCTACGCCTCCGATCTCGACATCGTCTTCCTGTACGACGACGACGCACCCGAATCCGCCGAGGTCTATACCCGTCTGGCGCAGCGCACCAATACCTGGCTGTCGAGCCGTACCGCCGCCGGGCAGCTGTTCGAGACCGACCTGCGCCTGCGCCCCAACGGCGACGCAGGCCTGATCGCGACCTCGATCGAGGCCTTCCGCAAGTACCAGCTCGAATCCGCATGGGTATGGGAGCACCAGGCGCTCACCCGCGCCCGCTTCTCCGCCGGCGACCCCGCCGTCGGCGAAGCCTTCGAGCGCATCCGCTGCGAGGTCCTGCGCCTGCCGCGCGAACTCGATGCGCTGCGCACCGACGTGCTGGCGATGCGCAAGAAGATGCGCGACGCGCACTCGAACAAGAGCGCGCTGTTCGACCTCAAGCACGACGCAGGCGGCCTGGTCGACGTCGAGTTTCTGGTCCAGTACCTGGTGCTCGGCCACGCCCACGCCCATCCCGAGCTTGCCGGCAACCTCGGCAACATCGCGCTGCTGCGCATCGCCGGCGAGCTCGGGCTGATCCCGGCCGAGCTCGCCGCCGCCTGCGGCGACAGCTACCGCAGGCTGCGCAAGCTGCAGCACCGCGAACGCCTCAACGGCCACGCCTCGCGCGTGGACCCCGAGGAGGCCGAGCACGCACGCGCGCCGGTGCAGGCGCTGTGGCAGCAGGTGTTCGGCGCATGAGCCAGGAGATCGAACTCAAGCTCGCTCTACCCGCGCGTGCCGTGGCCGCCCTGCGCCGCCACCCGCTGGTGGCCGGCGCGCACAAGCTGGGCAAGGCGAGCACGCTGGACAACACCTATTACGACACCCCCGGGCTCACGCTCAAGGCGCGCAAGGTCGCCGTGCGCACCCGCCGCCAGGGCCGCAACTGGCTGCAGACGGTGAAGTGCGCCGCGGTCTCGAACGCCGGCCTGTCGCAGCGCCCGGAATGGGAGCAGCCTTACGCCGGCGCCTTCGATTTTTCCGCGATCGACGACCCTGCAACCGCCCGGCTGCTCGCGCGCAAGGCGAAGAAACTGGTGCCGGCATTCACGACCCGCTTCCGGCGCGAGACGCGCCGCTACGTGCCGCGCGAGGGCGTGAGCATCCTGATGATGATCGACACCGGCACCATCGAGGCCGCAGGCCGCAGCGCGCCGATCTGCGAACTCGAGCTCGAGCTCGAGGCCGGCCAGCCGCTGGATCTGCTCGAGCTCGCCTGCGAGCTCGCCCGCAGCGTGCCGCTGATGCCGGCCGACGTCTCCAAGGCCGAGCGCGGTTATCGCCTGTTTCTCGACCAGCCGACGCTGCCAGCGCGCTCCAAAGCCTCGGCGATTCGCGCCGACGAGGACGTCGTCGACGCCTTTCGCACCCTCGCCCATGCCTGCCTGCGGCAATGGCAGGCCAATGCCACCGCCGCCGCGGCGGGCGATCACAACCCCGATTTCATCCACCAGTTGCGCGTGGCCCTGCGCCGCCTGCGTTCGCTGGTGAGGATCTTCGCCCCTGCGCTGCCGGCCGACTTCGTCCGCGAATGGAAGTCGCGTCTGCGCGACAACACCAATCGTTTCGGCGACGCGCGCGACCTCGACGTGCTGCGCACCGAACTGCTCGCCCCGATCGAGCCCGACGGCCTGGCCGACGCCGGCATCGACCTGGCCGGCCTGCGCGACATCGCGACGAGCGCGCGCGACGCCGCGCGCGCCGAGGCCGAGCGCCAGCTCGACCCCGCCGGGCAAGGCCTGCTCATGCTCGAATTCTCGGCGGCGCTGCTGCGCCTGCCGAGCACCCGCCCTGCCGCTGCCGACCTGCGCAGCTTCGCCCGCCAGCAGCTCGGCCGCCTGCGCAAGCGCGCACGCCGCCACTTCCACGCGGCCTCCACCCTGGTCCCGACCCGGCTGCACAGGCTGCGCATCGGCACCAAGCAGCTGCGCTACGCCATCGAATTCTTCGCCCCGCTGTTCCCCGCCCGGCGCGTCGAGCGCTATCTCGCCGAGCTGGTGCGGGCGCAGAACACGCTGGGCTTCCTGCAGGACGTCGACACCGCCCGCATCCGGATCGAGGCCTGGGCGGGCGACAGGGCGGCGCTGCACGCGGCTGCGGCCTTCGTCCTCGGCTGGCACGGTCGGCGCTACGCGCGCCTGCGCCGGCGCGTGCTGCACGAGTGCGAGCCGCCGCTGTGGGGCAAGGCGCCGTGGTAGAGGATGCGCAGTGGTGAGGGCCGACGCGCCCGGGGCCGAAATACGGACTGCGGCGGCGGACGGCGACATCTTGCCGCAACATGATGAGCGCATGATGCCGGGCTTTGAGTCGAAGGAGACATACATGGACCTGTTGCTCTGGCGCCACGCCGAAGCGGTGGACGGCAGCCCGGACCACGCCCGCGAACTCACCGAACGCGGCCTCAAGCAGGCCCGGCGCATGTCCGCATGGCTTGGCGCGAACCGGCCCAAGCGCCTGACGGTGCTGGTCAGCCCCACCCTGCGCACGCGCCAGACCGCCGCCGCCTTCACCGACGACTTCAAGATCGTCAGCGGTCTCGGCCCCGAGGGCGGCGTCGCAGACATCCTCGCTGCGACCGGCTGGCCCGACGCCAGCAGCGCCACCCTGATCGTCGGCCACCAGCCGGCACTGGGACGGCTCGCCGCGCTGCTCCTGTCCGGCGCGGAGGCCGAGTGGACGGTGAAGAAAGGGGCGC
>JBFGZP010000158.1:0-7958 GCA_041586695.1 Thauera sp. | reverse complement strand
ACCGAAGGCTTCGGCTTCGAGACCACGCCCGATCAGCAGGCAGCGATCGATGCGGTGGAAAACGACATGAAGGCCGGCCGGCCGATGGACCGCCTGGTGTGCGGCGACGTCGGCTTCGGCAAGACCGAGGTTGCCCTGCGTGCGGCCTTCATCGCCGTGGCCGACGGCAAGCAGGTCGTGGTGCTGTGCCCGACCACCCTGCTGGCGGAACAGCACTACCAGACCTTCGCCGACCGCTTCGCCGACTGGCCGATCCGGATCGCCGAACTGTCGCGCTTCAAGTCGGCCAAGGAGCAGGTGGAGTCCCTCAAGCAGCTCTCCGAGGGCAAGGTCGACATCATCATCGGCACCCACCGCCTGCTGCAGAAGGACGTGATCTTCAAGCGCCTCGGCCTCGTGATCATCGACGAGGAGCACCGCTTCGGCGTGCGCCAGAAGGAGGCCTTGAAGCAGCTGCGCAGCGAAGTCGACATCCTCACCCTGACGGCGACGCCCATCCCGCGCACCCTGGGCCTGGCAATGGAGGGCCTGCGCGAGTTCTCGGTGATCGCGACGGCGCCGCAGAAGCGCCTCGCGATCAAGACCTTCGTCCAGCGCGCCAGTCGCGGCATCGTGCGCGAGGCGGTCCTGCGCGAGTTCAAGCGCGGCGGCCAGGTGTATTTCCTGCACAACGAGGTCGAGACGATCGAGAACGTGCGCAACGATCTCGAGGAGCTCCTGCCGGAGGCCCGCATCGTCGTCGGCCACGGCCAGCTGCCCGAGCGCGAACTGGAACGGGTGATGCGCGACTTCACCCAGCAGCGCGCCAACCTGCTGCTGTGCACGACGATCATCGAGACCGGGATCAACATCCCCACCGCCAACACCATCGTCATCAACCGCGCCGACCGCTTCGGGCTGGCCCAGTTGCACCAGCTGCGTGGCCGCGTCGGCCGCAGCCACCACCAGGCCTACGCCTATCTGCTCACCGACGCCGAGGCCAAGCCGACCGCGAAGGCGCAGAAGCGCCTGGAGGCGATCGCGATGATGGACGAGCTCGGCTCCGGTTTCTATCTGGCGATGCACGATCTGGAGATCCGCGGTGCCGGCGAGGTGCTGGGCGAGAACCAGTCGGGCGAGATCCAGCAGATCGGATTCAGCTTATACACCGAGATGCTAAAGCGCGCGGTGAAGGACCTGCAGGCCGGCAGGGAACCCGATCTCTCGCAGCCCCTCGAGGTGGTGTCCGAGATCAATCTCCACACCCCCGCGCTGTTGACGACCGACTATTGCCCCGATGTGCAGGAGCGCCTGACGCTGTACAAGCGGCTCGCCAACTGCGAGTCCGAGGACGATCTGCGCGACCTTCAGGAAGAGCTGATCGACCGCTTCGGCGAGCTGCCGCCGCAGACCGTCGCCCTGATCGAAACCCATCGCCTGCGCATGCTGGTAAAGAGCTGGGGGGTGCAGAAGCTCGACGCTTCCGACGGGCAGATCACGGTGCAGTTCGGTCCCAATCCGCCGATCGATCCGGTGAAGGTCATCTTCCTCATTCAGAAAGATCGCAACACCAAGATGGCCGGGCCCGACAAGCTCGTGCGCCGCGCCAGCCTGCCCGACCTCAAACAGCGGGTGAAGGCGGTGCGCGAGTTGCTCGAAGCGGTCAAGGCCTGAGGCGGCGCCATGCTCGTCAACTGCGTCGCCTACCAGCACGGTCGCAAACTCGTCGACGTCCCGGTCGAAGACATCAGCGAATATCTGCAACGCCCAGACACCTTCGTCTGGGTGGCCCTCAAGGACGCCACGGCGGAGGAGCTCGCGGTGATGAAGGACGAGTTCGGCCTTCACGAGCTCGCCGTCGAGGACGCCAACCACGGACACCAGCGCCCGAAGGTGGAGGAATACGGAGACGAGGTATTCGCGGTCATGCACCTCGTCGAGGAGACCGAGGGCAAGCTCGAGGTCGGCGAGGTGCACGTCTTCGTCGGCACCAACTACATCTTGTCGGTGCGCAACCGCAGCGAGCAGGGCTTTCTCGGCGTGCGGGCACGCTGCGAGCGCGAACCGAAGATGCTGGCGCAGGGGTCGGGCTACGTGCTCTATGCCCTGATGGACGCGGTGGTGGACCGCTATTTTCCGCTCATCGAGAAGTTCGAGACCGAGCTGGAGGCGCTGGAGGAGCGGATCTTCACCAGGGGTGTGGCGCGCTCCAATATCCGCAGGCTGTACCGCCTCAAGCGCAAGGTGACGGTGCTCAAGCACGCGGTCACGCCGCTGATAGAAGCCGCAGGCAAGTTGCACCGCGGCCGGGTGCCGGAGGTCTGCGCCAAAAGCCGACACTACTTCCGCGATGTCTACGACCACCTCGAGCGCATCAATGGCTCGCTCGACGGCATCCGCGACACCATCTCCACCGCCATCCAGGTGAACCTGTCGATGGTCGCCATCGACCAGACCGAAGTCAGCAAACGCCTGGCGGCATGGGCCGGCATCTTCGCCGTGGCGACCGCGTTTGCCGGAATCTGGGGCATGAATTTCAAACACATGCCCGAGCTCGAATGGGAATATGGCTATCTGTTCGGCCTCGGCGTGATCGCCGCCTCCAGCGTCCTGCTCTACCGCCAGTTCAAGAAGGCGCGCTGGCTGTAAGCCGGGGCATGCCCCCGGCACGCGCACGCCGTCCTTCGCCGGCGCCAGCGCTGCTTCAGGCCGGCGCGCGCACGATGTCGCGATCGCCGATGTGGAGCTCGGTGGCGGGCCTGCCGAAGAGGTAGCCCTGGAATGCATCGCAGCCGTGTTGCAGCAGGAAGTCGCGCTGCTCCACAGTCTCGACGCCCTCGGCCATCAGCTCCAGGCCGAGACTCTGCCCGAGCGCGATGATGGTGCGCGCGATCACGGCGTCGTTCGGGTCGGTCAGCACATCGCGGACAAAGGAGCGATCGATCTTGAGCTGCTGCAGCGGCAAGCGCTTGAGATAGGCGAGCGAGGAGTAGCCGGTACCGAAATCATCGAGGGAGAAGGCCACCCCGCGGCGCTGCAGCAGTTCCATGCGGACGATGGCCTCCTCGACATCTTCGAGCAGCAGGCTCTCGGTGAGTTCGAGCTTGAGCTGCGAAGCCGGCGCACCGGTGGTGCGAAGCGCCGATTCGACCTCGCCGACGAAGTCGGGGTGGCGGAATTGACGCGCACTGACGTTGACCGACATGGTCAGCTGCGCAGTAGCCGGCTCGCCCTGCCAGCGCACCAGTTGCCGACAGGCGGCTTCGAGAACCCAGCGCCCGAGCGGAAGAATCAGGCCGCTGCGCTCGGCGAGCGGGATGAACTGCGCGGGCGGCACCGCGCCGCGTTCCGGATGCTGCCAGCGCGTCAGGGCTTCGGCACCGATCACCCGCCCGGCACGATCGACCTGCGGCTGGTAATGCAGCGCCAGGCCGCCTTCGCGCAGGCTGCGGCGCAGGTCGGACTCGAGCGCCAGGTGGCCCGCGACGATCGATTGCAGCACCGGATCGTAGAAGCGCAAGGTATTTCGGCCGGCCTCCTTCGCCTGATACATCGCCAGGTCGGCGCGCTTGAGCAGTTCGTCGCTGTCCGCCTCGGCGGCCCCGAACAGCGCCACGCCGATGCTTGGCGTGCTGTGCGTATCGCCACCGCTGAGCGGGTAGCTGTGGTTGAGCGACTCGAGGATCTTCTGCCCGGCTGCAGTGGCATTGTCGGCCGCCTCCTCGGCGCTCGCGCCGAGGTCCTCGAGCATGAGCACGAACTCGTCTCCGCCGAGCCGTGCCACCGTATCGGAATCGCGCACACATCGCACCAGGCGCTGCGCGACCTCGCGCAGCAGTTCATCGCCGTGTGCGTGACCCCGCGTGTCGTTGAGGTTCTTGAAGTTGTCGAGGTCGATGAACAACAGGGCACCGTTCTTGCCCTGTCGCGCGTGAATGGCCAGCGTATGCCTCAGGCGGTCGATCAACAGCCGGCGGTTCGGCAATCCGGTCAGCGGGTCGAAGAAGGCGAGATTGCGGATCTCCTCCTGCGCAGCCAACTGCGCTTGATTGATCGCCTGCTGGCGTCGCAACAGGACGATCAGCGCTAGACCGAAGACACCCAGCAGCACGACCATTGCCGAGATGCCCCGCTGCAGCGCGCTCAGGGCTGCGCGCTGCGCCGTCGCCTGCTCCATCGAGATCTGGAACAGCGCATCGTTGATTACCCGCAGGTCCTTGCCCAGTCGGTGCACATCGGCCACATGACCTACCAGACTCGGAATCGCCTGTGCGTCGAGGGCGAGGGCCTGCTCGAGCGCCTTCAGCGAGGCTTCCAGCCGCCCGGAAAACCCCGGCGCACCATCGACCGGAAGCGCGGCAAGAATGCTGCCTGCGTCACCATGGCGCAGGATGACCAGATCCAGGGCAAGGCTCAGGCCATCGAGGGTCGTTCCTGCCGGCGCCCGTCGGAGTTCGCGCAGTTCTATCTCGAGGCGCTGGATGTCCTGCAGCAGCGCCGCGACATCGCGCTGGCGGTAGAGGGAATCGACCGGGAGCGCCGTCTCGATCTGCGCCACGTTGATCGACAGCAAAGCGATCGAGCCGGCGGTGAGCATCAGCACCAGCCCGGCAAGCCAAACCGGCACCTGTCTCAGCGCGCGCCCGAAATGGCTGCGCACCTCAACCACCCGCCGGCAAACGCCCGGACTGCTCGATGCGCTGCACGAGCCAGATCCACCGCAGTCGATAGACCGGTTCCTCCAGCACCGGACTCATGTCGCGCGGGTAGATGATGCGAAGTGGCCCCTTCGACCGCGCAGTCATCGGCCTGCCCTCGCGACGCGTCGCCAATATGACCGGCCATCGGCTCCAGTCTTCCCGCGGCATGATGGCCGAGAACTCGTCGACCGCCGTCACTTTGACCGCGGCGGCATCGCCCAGTCCCGCATGTTGCAGCACATCCGCCAGCAGGGGCCCCTCGTACACCCCATCGTCACCCGGCCAGAACGTGGCGGTACGCACCCGGTACATGCCCAGGGCTTCGAGCTGAGCAATCGAATAGGCGACGTTGCCACGGGGTGTCGCAATCGTCAGCACCGGCGTCGCGGAGCCGTCCGGCGGCAAATCGATCCTGACTGGCGCGGCTCGTTCCTGCGCCTGCACCAAAGCCACTCCACCCACTTCGGGCATGTTGCCGACCAG
This sequence comes from Thauera sp., assembly GCA_041586695.1. GTDB lineage: Bacteria > Pseudomonadota > Gammaproteobacteria > Burkholderiales > Rhodocyclaceae > Thauera. Next base: position 2,796 of record JBFGZP010000158.1, on the reverse strand, counting down.
TATCAGCGCGAGCGCCGAGAGCGCTGCGATCGCCACCGTGAAGGGTTTCATTGTCAGTGCTCTCATCATCGCAACGGATCGAATACGCCACGATGGCATCGTGATCCTAACGTGCGATTCTAGCCTCAAGCAGCCCGACGGCATCTCCGTTTCGCCGGCCGATCATGCTACGGCCGCCCATTACGAGCAGCGTCCGCGGTGCCTTGTCCGGCATTCTGCGTATCGCCCGCCAGGGAGGCGAGTCCGCGCTTCAGGTTACAATTCGGGCCCGGCAATACCAGACCGCCCGCAGCAAGACCGCTTTCCGGAGTCACCCCATGCCCGTTACCCAGACCGAAAACCTCAATATCGCCACTTTCGATCCGATGCCCTCGCCCGAGGAGATCAAGGCGCGCGTCCCGCTGACCGAACGTGCCGCCGCCACTGTCGTCGCAGGCCGCAAGGCGCTGGGCGACATTCTCGACCGCAAGGACAAGCGCATCTTCGTCGTGCTCGGACCATGCTCGATCCACGATCCGGAAGCCGGGCTCGAATACGCGCGCAGGCTGAAGGTGCTCGCCGACGAAGTGTCCGACACGATGTTGCTGGTGATGCGGGTCTACTTCGAGAAGCCGCGCACCTCCACCGGCTGGAAGGGTTTCATCAACGACCCTTTCATGGACGACTCCTTCCGCATCGACGTCGGCATGGAAAAGGCCCGCCGCTTCCTGCTCGACGTCAATGAGATCGGCCTGCCCGCCGCCACCGAAGCGCTCGACCCGATCGCGCCGCAGTACTACGGCGACCTGATCTCTTGGACGGCGATCGGTGCGCGCACCTCCGAGTCGCAGACCCACCGCGAAATGTCGTCCGGCCTGTCGACCCCGGTCGGATTCAAGAACGCGACCGACGGCGACCTCGAGGTGGCGATCAACGCCATCATCTCGGCCGCGAGCCCCCACAGCTTCCTCGGCATCAATGCCAAGGGCCAGTCGGCCATCATGCGCACGCGCGGCAACCGCCACGGCCATGTCGTGCTCCGCGGCGGCGCCGGCCGGCCGAACTACGACACGGTGTCGATCTCGCTCGCCGAGCAGTCGCTGGTGAAGGCGAAGCTGCCGCTCAACATCGTCGTCGACTGTTCGCACGCCAACTCGTGGAAGAAGCCCGAATACCAGCCGCTGGTGATGCGCGACGTGATCAACCAGGTCCGCGACGGCAACCGCTCGGTCGTAGGGCTGATGATCGAGAGCAACATCGAGCCCGGCAACCAGCCCATCCCCGCCGATCTCAGCCAGCTCAAGTACGGCTGCTCGGTCACCGACGCCTGCGTCGGCTGGGATACCACCGCGGAGATGATCCGCAACGGCGCGGCCGTGCTGCGTGATGTGTTGCCGCAGCGGGGGCAGGCTGCATGAACCTGGTTGTCCTCGCCAGCGATGTCGACAGCATTGCCCTGAAGAACGTCGCCAAGCTCACCGGCGCAAGCGCGATCGAGCAGATCACGCCCCAATCGTTCCGGCTGGTCGGCGCGCAGGCGCACGAGCGCCTTGCCGCCTGCTGCGCAGAAGGCAGACTGGACCATGTCTGGCTTGCACCAGGGCGCCATCTGAGCGACTTCGGCCTTTTCGTCACGGACATGGATTCGACGCTGATCAACATCGAATGCATAGACGAAATCGCCGACATGCACGGCCTGAAAGCCGAGGTTGCGGCCATCACCGAGGCCGCGATGCAGGGCGAGATCGACTTCCGGGTGTCGCTCACGCGCCGCGTCGCACTTCTGGCGGGACTGCCCGAGAGCGCACTCGGCGAAGTCTACGAGCATCGCCTGCAGCTCAACCCGGGCGCCGAACGTCTCATGCGCGGGCTGCAACATGCGGGCATCCGCAGCGTGTTGGTGTCGGGCGGCTTCACCTACTTCACCGAGCGGCTGAAGGCGCGGCTCGGTTTCGATCATGCCTACGGCAACCTCCTCGAGGTGGTCGATGGCAGGCTCACCGGCCGCATCGCCGGCGATGTCGTCGACGCGGCGGCCAAGGCGGCACATCTTGTCCGCATTCGGGAGGAACTCGGTCTTGCGCCGGAGCAGGTGATCGCCGCCGGCGACGGCGCCAACGACATCCCGATGCTTCGTGCCGCCGGCTTCGGCGTCGCCTTCCACGCCAAGCCCGTCCTGCGCGAAGTCGCGCACTGCTGCCTCGATCACAGCGGCCTGGACGGCATCCTCGACCTGTTCGGCTGATCGCGCCGCGCCCGGCGCCGCCGTTCAGGCCGGGGTCGGCGGCGCCTCCGCCAGTCTTCCGGCCTTCATCCGCAACACCCGGCTGCAACGCCGCGCAAGCGACTCGTCGTGGGTAACGAGGATCAGCGTGGTGCCGACCTCGCGGTTGAGATTGAAGATGAGCTCGATGATCGCCCGTCCGGTATCGGCATCGAGGTTGCCGGTCGGCTCGTCGGCCAACAGCAGCCTCGGGCTCGGCGCGAAGGCGCGGGCGAGCGCCACCCGCTGCTGCTCGCCGCCCGACAGATGCTTGGGGTAATGACGCATGCGCTCGGCCAGACCCACGCGCTCCAGCCATTGCGTCGCCACCGAGGCGGCGTCGGCGACGCCCGCCAGTTCGAGCGGCAGCATCACGTTCTCCAGCGCGGTCAGCGCGGGAAGGAGCTGGAAGGACTGAAAGACGAAACCGATGCTCTCGCCGCGCAGCGCCGCACGGGCGTCCTCGTCGAGCGCGAACAGGTCGGTGCCCTGAAGGCGCACGGTGCCGGCGCCGGGAACATCCAGCCCGGCGAGCAATCCCAGCAGGGTCGATT
>JBFGZP010000157.1:0-8032 GCA_041586695.1 Thauera sp. | reverse complement strand
CGCTGCAGTTCGCGTGCCGACGATGCCTCCGTGGCGCGCACGCGCTCGTCGGACCACGCCGGACCCGCCGAACCGACTCCAACACCGATGATCATGGAGCACGCCAGCAAGACGCGCCACGAACGTGGCGCGATCGAAGACCGGAGCGAGCCATCACGGCTATATCTGAATTTCATCGCGTCGTTTTCAGGGCGCAGGTGGGATTCTTGCGCGAATTGTCTACAAGCTCGAAAATACGGCAATTGCAAAACGAAGAACAGCGACAAACCGCACACCGGGCCTGGCTTTGTAAGGCGATGTTGCCCCTTGTTCCGGCGCTTACGAAGCGTTACCGCGTGCGGCTGGGGCGGCTGCCGGCGACGCTGGCAAGCGCCGAGCGGGCAGGATAGGATTCGCCCCATGAATGGAAAAACTCGATACCGCGTATTGCTGGTGGACGACGATGCCCGGCTGCGCGAGTTGCTGTCCCGATACCTTCAGGAACAGGGCTTCGCTGTAAAGGCCGTGGGTGACGCGGCCATGATGGACCGCTCCCTGCATCGCGAACATTTCGATCTGATCGTGCTCGACCTGATGTTGCCCGGCGAAGATGGCCTGGCCATCTGTCGGCGCCTGCGCGCGGCCGACAACACCATCCCGATCATCATGCTCACCGCGAAGGGAGACGACGTGGACCGTATCGTCGGTCTCGAGATGGGGGCCGACGACTACCTCGCCAAACCGTTCAACCCGCGCGAACTTGTTGCTCGCGTTCAGGCGGTGATGCGCCGCCAGCCGCAGTCCCTCCCCGGCGCGCCGACAGCGGAAGACGAGATCGTCTCCTTCGGTCGGGTGCAGGTCAATCTCGGCACCCGTTCGCTGGTGCGCGACGGCGAGGAGATCCAGCTCACGACCGGCGAATTCTCCCTGCTGAAGGTATTGCTCCTGCATCCCCGTCAGCCCTTGTCACGTGACAAGCTGATGGAGTTGGCTCGTGGCCGGGAGTACGGTGTGTTCGATCGCGCGATCGACGTTCAGATCTCGCGGCTTCGCAAGCTCGTGGAAGACGACCCTGCGAAACCGCGTTTCATCCAGACCGTCTGGGGGTTCGGCTACGTTTTCGTTCCGGACGACAGCAAGACTGCGGCCCACGAGTGAGGCCGCGGTGGCCCGGACGCTGACGCTCAGGCGCATGCGCGCGACGGGGCGCTATCTGACCGCATGGTTGCCGCGCACCCTGCTGTGGCAGACCTTCTTGCTCGTTGCCTTGCTGCTGGTACTCGTGCTCGGCGCTTGGTCACAGATCTTCCGCTATGCCGAAGAGCCTGCAAGAGCACGTGACATCGCGCAGATGGTCGTCAGCGTGGTCAACCTCACTCGCACCGCGCTGATCAACGCCGACGCAGGTCGCCGCACCGATCTGCTGATCGAGCTCGCGGCCCTCGAGGGCATCCGCATCTATCCGGCAGAGGCTTCCGACGAAACCGAAGCGCTGGCCGATACCCGGCCGATGAGACTTCTGACCGATGACGTCCGACGCCAGTTGGGCGAACATACGCGCTTCGCTTCGCGCTGGAAGACGCTCGACGGTTTCTGGGTGAGCTTCCGGCTCGACCCCGACGATCGCGACGACGAGTACTGGGTGATGCTGCCATCCGAACGCATCGAGAAGGCGGACGCGCTCGAATGGCTGGCCGGCGGTATCGCCGCGCTCGCTGCCGCGCTGATCGGTGCCTACCTGATCGTGTCACGCATCACCGTGCCGCTGCGACACCTGACGCGAGCCGCGCGCATGGTCGGCAGCGGACGGACGCCACCGCTGCAGCAGGAGTCGGGCCCGCAGGAGATCGCCGTCGTCGCGCACGCGTTCAACCAGATGGCCGGCGACCTGGCGCGCACGGACGCCGACCGGGCGCTCATCCTGGCCGGTGTGTCGCACGACCTTCGCACGCCGCTCGCACGACTGAGGCTGGGCGTGGAGATGTCGGGCGCACCGGTTGATGAAGCCGCGGCGATGGTCGCCGACATCGAGGAGATGGACCGCATCATCGGGCAGTTTCTCGACTTCGGTCGCGGTGATCCGCAGGAGCCGATGCAGGCGGTGGATCTCGCGGCGCTGGCGCGTGACCTGTGCGAGCCTTATCGGCTGCGCGGCGTTGCCGTAAGCATTGGCGCGCCGGATATCCTGGTTGCGCAGGCCCGCGCCCTGCCCCTGCGGCGCGCCTTGGCCAATTTGATCGACAATGCGCTGCGCTATGGTGGAGAGACGGGTCCGCTCGATGTCATCGTGTCGGCCGAGGCAGGAGAAGCGAGCATCGAAGTGGCCGATCGCGGCCCCGGCATCCCCGAGGACGATGTCGAGCGCATGCGTCACCCCTTCACCCGCATGGAGAGGGCACGATCGAACACGAAGGGTGCAGGACTCGGTCTGGCGATTGTCGAGCGCGTGATGCGTGCCCACAAGGGCCGGCTTGATCTGTTGCCGCGCGAAGGGGGCGGGCTACGAGCGATCCTGCGCCTGCCGGCGACCGAGACTGCGACGGGACACGATAGAATGAGGGCCTTGGACGCCGACAGGAACGATGAATGAGCATGCCGTATTGCCCGTGTTTCCCGAGCGACGGCGGCGCGCTGAGCCGCCTGCGCGGCAAAGCCGTCGCCACCGATGTGTCCTGCAGCCGTAACGACGAGCAAGTCGAATCTCATGCAGCCTGATCCCCCTGCCTCCCCGACGCCGACGCCCTACGAGCAGATCGGTGGCGAAGCGGCCGTCCGCGCGCTGGTGAAGCACTTCTACGCGCTCATGGACGCACTTCCCGAGGCGCAGGGGGTGCGCCGGATGCACGCGGAGGATCTTTCCGGCTCTGAGGAGAAGCTCTTCCTGTTCCTTTCCGGCTGGCTGGGCGGCCCAAATCTCTACGTTCAGCGCTACGGCGCGCCCTTTCTGCGCGCACGCCACATGCCTTTTTCGATCGGCACGGCCGAGCGCGACCAGTGGATGCAGTGCATGGGTGCTGCGCTCGACGAGGTCGTCGCCGACGCCGACCTGCGCCACAGCCTGCACTTGGCCTTCGCCTCCCTCGCCAACCATATGCGCAATCGCCCTGAAGCCGCCGGCGCGAAGACCTCCACGCGCTATAATCCCGCCGCATGAAATTCCTCTTCGATCTGCTACCGGTCATCCTCTTCTTTGTCGCCTACAAGCTCGCAGGCGCCAGTCCCGAAGCTTCCCATGCGCTTGCCACGCAATGGCTGGGCGGCGGCATCGCGATCACGCAGGCGCCGATCCTGATCGCAACCGCCGTGGCCATCGTCGCCACCTTCGGCCAGATTGCCCTGGTATGGTCACGCCACCGAAAGGTCGACACCATGCTGTGGGTAAGCTTGGCGATCATCGTCGTGTTCGGTGGCGCGACGCTGTTCTTCCACAATCCGACGTTCATCAAGTGGAAGCCGACCGCGCTTTACTGGATGTTCGGGGCGGTTCTGCTCGGCTCCGCCCTGCTGCTGCGCCGCAACCTCATCCGCAAGATGCTCGAAGCCCAGATCCAGCTCCCGGACGAAGTCTGGAGTCGGCTGAATCTCGCCTGGGCGGGTTTCTTCATCGCCATGGGCCTGCTCAACCTCTACGTCGCCTACAACTTCAGTGAAGAAACGTGGGTCAATTTCAAACTGTTCGGGGGCATGGGCCTGATGCTCGCCTTCGTGCTGGGCCAGGGCTTCTACCTGTCCAGATACCTCGAGGAGGAAACCAATTGATGTTCTATGCCCTGATCGGGGAAGATGCGCCAGGTACGCTGGACGCGCGCGTGGCTTCCAGGCCGGAGCACCTCGCGCGACTGGAAGCCCTGCGCGATGCCGGTCGCCTTCTCATTGCCGGTCCGATGCCGGCCATCGACTCCCCCGACCCAGGCCCCGCCGGCTTTGCGGGCAGCCTGATCGTGGCCGAGTTCGACTCGCTCGCCAGTGCCGAGCAATGGCTGGCCGAAGACCCTTACGTGCAGCAGGGAGTATTCGCCCGCTCCACCGTGCGACCTTTCAAGAAGGTCCTGCCTTGAGCGTCGTTGACCGTATCGAGGCGCGCCTCGAACCGTTGCAGCCGCAACATGTCGCGATCCGCGACGACAGCGCCCTGCACGCCGGACATGTGGGCGCACGCGAGGGCGGCGGTCACTACTACCTGCACATTGTCTCCGCTGCCTTCGAGGGCAAGAGCACGGTGGCACGCCACCGCATGATTTACAACGCACTTGGCGACATGATGAAGACCGAGATTCACGCGCTCGCCATCCGCGCCGTATCGGCCACCGAGGCCACCAAGCAACCCACCCCTTAAGGATTTACGATGACACGCTTTCCGAGCCGCCTCGCCATCTCCCTGCTGGCCGGCTTTCTTTCCCTTCCGGCCTTCGCGGCCGAACCCGTTGCCAAGGTCAACGGCGTCGCCATCCCAGCCGCTCGCGCCGAAACCATGATTGCCGAACAGCGCGCACAAGGCGCGGGAGACAGCGCCCAGTTGAAGGATGCGGTCCGCGAAGAACTGATTCGCCGCGAAGTGCTCAGTCAGGAGGCCGCGCGCAAGGGTCTGGAGAAGAAGACCGACGTTCAGGCCCAGATGGAAATGGCCAAGCAGGCCATCCTGATCCGCGCCTACCTGCAGGACTACGTCAAGGCCAACCCGGTCTCCGATGCAGACCTCAAGAAGGAATACGACAGCATCAAGGGGCGCATGGGCGACAAGGAATACAAGCCGCGCCACGTCCTCGTCGAGACCGAACTCGAGGCCAAGGCGATCATCGCCAAGCTGCAGAGCGGCACCCCCTTCGAGGAAGTGGCCAAGGAATCCCGCGACCCGGGCTCGAAGGAGCGCGGCGGCGAGCTCGGCTGGAGCAACCCCGGCATGTTCGTGAAGCCCTTCTCCGACGCGATGGTGACGCTCGAGAAGGGCCAGTACACCGCGACTCCGGTGAAGAGCGACTTCGGCTACCACGTCATCCAGCTCGACGACGTCCGCACCCTGCAGGCGCCGGACTTCGAGGAAGTGAAGGCGCAGTTGCAGCAGCGCCTGCAGCAACAGAAGGTCGAGAAGCACGTGCTCGACCTGCGTGCCAAGGCCAAGGTGGAGTAAGGCCTCCCGAGGTGCAGGCCGACCTGCGGCAGCAGGCGGCCGGATGCTAATACGAAGGCCGGCACCCAGGGTGCCGGCCTTGGTCGTTCACCTTGGTCGTTCACGCTCCGCTCGAGCGTTGAGCGCGAGCGTTCAGAACTGGTCCTCGGCGAGTTCCAGCGCACCGGCTGCGCCGTTGACCACCGCATACGACAGCCCCAAGGCCTGCGACAGGATGTGATCGGCGTAGAAGCGCGAGGTCACGATCTTCGCCGCGTAGAAGCTTGCCTCGCCTTCCCCTGCCGCCAGTTTGTGCTGCGCGACGAGCGCCGCGCGCGCCATCTGCCAGCCGCCGGCCGCAATGCCTAGCAGCTTGAGGAAGGGCACCGCCCCCACCGAGGCTGCCTTGACGTCACCCGCGTAGGTGGCGAGGATGTAAGCCACGGCCTCTTCCACCGCGGTGATTGCGGAAGCGAGCGAACGCGCGATCGCAGCGAAGGCGTCGCCCTCGGCCGCGGCCGCCTCGGCCTGAACCGCCTTCATCTGCTCGAGCACGATCGCGATCGTTGCGCCGTTTTCGCGGGCGATCTTGCGCCCGACGAGGTCGTTGGCCTGAATCGCCGTCGTGCCTTCGTAGATCGTCGTGATGCGGGCATCGCGAAGATGCTGGGCCGCGCCGGTTTCCTCGATGTAACCCATGCCACCGTGTATCTGCACGCCCGTCGATGCCACCTCGATCGAGTTCTCGGTGCACCAGCCCTTGACCACCGGAATCATCAGGTCGACGAAGGCCTGGTTTTGCGCCCGGACCGCCTCGTCCGCGTGCCGATGGGCCTTGTCGGTGGCAGCGCCGACGACATAGGCGAGTGCCCGCATCGCCTCGGTCTGGCTCTTCATCGACATCAGCATCCGACGCACGTCGGCGTGATGGATGATGCTGACCTTGGGGCCGCCGCGCACGCCGGCTTCCGTGCCCTGAACGCGATCCTTCGCGTACTGCAGGGCGTGCTGGTAGGCGCGCTCGGCGAGCGCGAGCCCTTCCATCCCGACGGCGAAGCGGGCCTCGTTCATCATGATGAACATGTACTCGAGCCCGCGGTTGGCCTCGCCCACCAGGGTGCCGATCGCACCACCCTTGTCGCCGAACGCGAGCACGCAGGTCGGACTGGCGTGAATACCGAGCTTGTGCTCGATCGACACGCAAAGCACGTCGTTGCGCGCTCCAAGGCTGCCGTCCGCTTCGACCAGGAACTTCGGCACGACAAACAGCGAGATGCCCTTCACGCCATCAGGGGCGTCGGGCAGGCGCGCCAGAACGAGGTGCACGATGTTGTCGGTGAGGTCGTGTTCGCCATAGGTAATGAAGATCTTCTGCCCGAAGATCTTGTAAGTCCCATCTCCCTGCGGCTCGGCCTTCGTGCGAACGGCCGCGAGGTCGGAGCCGGCCTGCGGCTCGGTCAGGTTCATGGTGCCGGTCCACTCACCCGACACCATCTTGGGTAGATACAAGTCCTTCTGTTCGTCGCTGCCACGCAGCAGCACCGCTTCGATCGCCCCGTTGGTGAGCATCGGACACAGCGAAAACGCCATGTTGGCCGACTTCCACATCTCCATCACAGCAGTCGACAGCAACTTGGGAAGCCCCTGGCCGCCGTATTGCGGGTCGCCGGCGATCGCCGTCCAGCCAGACTCCGCGAACTGGGTGTAGGCCTGCTTCCAGCCGGCTGCCGTCTTCACCTCTCCGTTGTGCCAGCTCGCGCCCTCCTGGTCGCCGGCCCAGTTCAGCGGCGCGAGCACGCCGCTGGCGAACTTGTCGGCCTCCTCGAGGATCGCATCCACGAGATCGACCGACACTTCCTCATTGCCCGGCAGTCGGGCCACTTCCTCGAGCCCGGCCAACTCGTTCATCACAAACTGCATGTCGCGAATCGGTGCACTGTAGTTGCTCATCTGTGCTGTCACTCCAAGTTGGTTGTCTGACTCACTTGTTCAGCAGGTAGCGGCGGTCGTCGAACGCCGCGACCCAGTCCGGCCGGTATACGACCAGTACCGTCACGACCGCACCGCTGATCCAGGCCTCGGAAAAGCCGAGCAGCAGGAAATACGGAAGATAGTCGCTTAGCAGAAACTCGCCGGAATACGCGCCGGCGAGCACCATGGCTGCCGATGCGACCGCGCCCTGCGTCATCACGGTCAGCGCCGCGCCGGCAAAGCCGGTAACGAAAATAAAGATGAAGAAATGCGCCGGCAGCCAGCGGACCACGACACGATGAAGACCCGCCGCCACCAAGACCGGCAGCGCGACCATGAGCACGAAATTCACCGGCCAGGCCTGCCATTCGATGGCTCCGTTCAGCGTGATGCCGGTGAGGGCAAGCGCCAGCGACACGACGGCGAGTTCCGTGCCCAAGGTGAGCGCCGCAGCCATCGCACCGAGCAGGTGCAGGTTCAGTCCCGGCTTGACGCCGGCCTTCATGCTCCAGACCAGCGACAACCCGATCGCAAAGCCGAGCATCAGGTTGAGCTGCGAGCTGTCCCGCAGTCGCTTCCACGGCGCGCGGCGCACCACGCGCAGCAGGATCAGCGCGGACAGCACGAGCATCACCACGTGCCACGTCGTCGAGAACAGCGACGCCGGCAGGTTCATGCTCGCGCTGCCTTTGGCGCTTTGCGGCTCAGATCGCCGATGTGAGTTCCGGCACGACCTCGAACAGGTCGCCCACAAGGCCATAGTCGGCGACCTGGAAGATCGGCGCCTCCGGGTCCTTGTTGATCGCCACGATCACCTTGGAGTCCTTCATGCCGGCCAGGTGCTGGATCGCGCCCGAGATGCCGATCGCGATGTAGAGCTGCGGCGCGACGATCTTGCCCGTCTGCCCGACCTGGTAGTCGTTGGGCACATAGCCCGCATCGACCGCGGCGCGGCTCGCGCCCAGCGCGGCGTTG
>JBFGZP010000156.1:0-8033 GCA_041586695.1 Thauera sp. | reverse complement strand
GTGTGCCTGATCGAGAAGGGCGCCGAGATCGGCGCCCACATCCTGTCGGGCGCGGTGATGGACCCGCGCGCGATCACCGAGCTGATCCCCGACTGGAAGGAACGCGGCGCGCCGCTCAACACGGCCGTCACCGAGGACAAGGTGATCTTCCTCAACGAGACCGGCGGGCGCACCCTGCCCAATTCGCTGCTGCCCGACTGCTTCATCAACCACGGCAACTACATCGTGCGCCTGGGCCACGTCGCCAAGTGGCTCGGCGAGCAGGCCGAAGCCGCGGGCGTGGAGGTCTATCCGGGCTTTGCCGGCGCCGAGGTGCTGTTCGACGAGGCCGGCGCCGTCAAGGGCGTGGCCACCGGCGACATGGGCCTGAACCGCGACGGCAGCCCCGGCCCCAACCACCAGCCGGGCATGGAGCTGCACGCCAAGTACACGCTGTTCGGCGAGGGCTGCCGCGGCCACCTGGGCAAGCAGCTCGAGGCCAAATTCAAGCTGCGCAACGGCGCCGACCCGCAGACCTACGGCATCGGCATCAAGGAGCTGTGGGAGGTGCCGGCGGCGAACCACCAGCCCGGCCTGGTGGTGCACACCGCGGGCTGGCCGCTGCCCGCGGACACCTACGGTGGCGGCTTCGTCTATCACCTCGAGGACAACCTGGTCTCCGTCGGCTACGTCGTGGGCCTGAACTACGCCAACCCGCATCTGTCGCCGTTCGAGGAATTCCAGCGCTACAAGACCCATCCGGAGATCCGCAAGTACCTCGAGGGCGGCAAGCGCCTGGGCTACGGCGCCCGCGCCATCGCCGCCGGCGGCCTGCAAAGCCTGCCCAGGCTGATCTTCCCGGGCGGCGCGCTCATCGGCGACGATGCGGGCTTTCTCAACGCCGCGCGCATCAAGGGCAGCCACGCCGCGATCAAGTCGGGCATGCTCGCCGCCGAGGCCGCGTTCGAGGCCCTGGCCGCCGGTCGCCAGCGCGACGCGCTGACCGCCTTCCCCGAGTCCTTCCGCGAATCCTGGCTGTACGCCGAGCTGCACAAGTCGCGCAATTTCAAGCCCTACATGAAGCGCGGCCTGTGGCTCGGGTCGCTGCTGTTCGGCATCGACCAGAAGGTCTTCGGCGGCAAGGCGCCGTGGACGCTGCACAACACGGCCGATCACACCGCGCTCAAGCCCGCGGCCGAGTGCGCCAAGATCGACTACCCCAAGCCCGACGGCGTGCTCACCTTCGACCGCCTGTCCTCGGTGTTCCTGTCCAACACCAACCACGAGGAAGAGCAGCCCTGTCACCTGCAGTTGAAGGACGCCTCGGTGCCGATCGCGGTAAACCTCGCCACCTACGACGCCCCCGAGCAGCGCTACTGTCCGGCCGGCGTGTACGAGATCGTCAGGGACGGCGAACAAGGTGCGCCGCGCCTGCAGATCAACGCGCAGAACTGCGTGCACTGCAAGACCTGCGACATCAAGGACCCGACCCAGAACATCAACTGGGTCGTGCCCCAGGGCGGCGAGGGGCCGATCTACCAGGGGATGTAGGTCCCCCCGGGCGAAAGGGCGGCGAGCCGCGCCTTCCCTTTCCCCTCTGTCTCAGTGGCCGTGCTTCATCGGCATGTGGCCGGCCGCGGCGTTGAGCGGCCGGGCCGTCGCCGAAACCTCCACCCGCTGCTGCTTGCCGTCCTTGTCTTCGATGACGAGCACAAGCGGCACCACTTCCCCATCCTTCACCTGGGCCTTGAGGCCCATCAGCATGACGTGATAACCACCCGGCTTGAGCTCCACCACCTTGCCCGCCGGCAGATCGAGGCCCTCGATCGGGCCCATCTTCATCACGTTGTTCTGCATCGTCATCTCGTGGATCTCCACCATCTCGGCAGCTGGCGAACTGGCGGAGACGAGACGGGCGTCGTCATCCGAGGTCAGGTGCATGAACGCACCGGTGACCCTTTGCTGCGCAACCGTGGCGCGAACCCACGCGTCGGCGACGCTGACGTCGGCGATCGCGGGAACGCTGATGGCGGCGATGAGGGTCGCGAGAAACAGCTTCTTCATGACATTGCTCCTGTTGCTTGATTTGGGCACTTGTTGGGCAGAGACGCGGACGGCAAGAGGCGACGGAGAAAGTCAGGCTCTGCGAGGGCTTTTTTCCGACCTGCGGGATTCTAGACGATCACGATGGCATCGGATCGACGCCGATCAGGCTGTTCGGTCGCCGACCGAAGCGGCGGTTTTACTGGCGTTGCGCTCGCGGACCCAGTCGACGAATACGTGCAGCGGCATCGCGCGCCCGAACAGGTAGCCCTGCAGGTAATCGCAGCCCAGTTCTCGCAGCACGGCCGCCGCCTCCGGGTTTTCCACCCCTTCGGCAACGACCTCGATGCCGAGCCGGTGGGAAAGATCGATGATCGAGCCTGCAATCTCACGATCGCGCGGCGAATGTGCCAGGTCGACGACGAAGCTGCGATCGATCTTGACCTCCTGCACGGGGAGCCGCTGCAGGCGGCTCATGCCCGAGAATCCGGTGCCGAAATCGTCGATGGACAGGCTGACACCGAGCTGCCGAAGGCGTTTGAGCACGTCGGCGACGCCGCCCTGGTTCTCCTCGAGCATGCTGGTCTCGGTGATCTCGAGGCGCAGCGCCGTTGCCTGCACCTTCCAGGTCGCGAGTGCCTGTGCGATGAGTTCGGGCACCTCCGCGTCGTAGAGGTCGGTCGCCGACAGGTTGATGGACAGCATGATGTCCAGGCCCTCCGAGGCGAGCACGTGCAGCGACTGCGCGGCACTTTGGAACAACCAGCGGTTGAAGGCGTGGCGCATGCCGAGGCGGTCGATCGAGGCGATGACGACCGGCGGCGAAACCCACTCTCCCGAGGCGCGCCGCCAGCGCAGCAAGGCCTCGACGCTGTCGCAACGACCGCTGCCGACATGGATCTTGGGCTGCAGATGGAGCTCGAGATGGCTGTCGCCGATAAACACGCTGCGCAGTTCGCCCTCCAGCGCCGCAAGCCGCGGCGAGGTGCGCTCCATCCCCTTGTCGTAGATCAGGCTGCCACCCGCTGCCTGCCGGGCGGCCAGGCAGGCGATGCGTGCGGACTGCAGCAAATGCAGCGCATCCTCGCCATGGTCGGGTGAGATCGCCGCGCCGCACACCACTTGCAGCTGCAGGTCCAGGCCGCCCAGCGGGAGCGGTGACTCGTTGAAGGCCTGCTCGAAGCGGAGCATGGCCAGCGTGAGCACGGCCGTACTGGCGAGCCGCGGCAGCACGACCAGCCACTCCCCGCGCTCGAGCGCGAACGCCCTGTCCTGTTTGCGAAGTTGCGCGGCAAGGCGCTCGCCGACGTCGCGCTCCAGGCTGCGCTCGTGCTCGAGCGAGAGGCGGTAGAGCGATGCGTCGGGCTTGACGAAGAAGGCGATCACGCCCGCGCCCGCACCCACCTCGTGCGCCTCGCTCATGCGGGCGGAAAGCTCGGTCAGCGAGGACAGCAGTCCGAGCGGTACGTGGCTGTCCATGCTCAAGCGAGGTAGAAGTCGGTCGGGTCGAGACCGTAGGCGTTGGGCGGCAATGCCTTGAGGATCCGGTACGGCTCGCCGTCAGGCGCCTCGGGGCGGAGCAGCAGTTCGAGCGTTCGCGGATAACGCTCCACCGACTTGTCGGCGGCAAGCAGGACCAGCACCCGCGGCTGCAGCCGGCGGACCTGGTTCTGCTGAATCACGACGGCGACCTCGCCGCTATTGAGTTCGACCAGGGTACCGACGGGATAGAGGCCGATGCATTGCAGGAACTGGTCGATCAGGGTGTCGCGAAACTGGGTGTTGCGCAGTTGGTTCAGGGCCTCCATCGCGCGCTGGTTGGACACCGCCTCGCGATAGACCCGCTGCTGCGTCATCGCACAATAGGTGTCGACGATGCCGGCCATCTCGGCGGCGAGCGGAATACGCACGCCTTCGAGTCCCTTCGGATAGCCAGTGCCGTCGAAGCGCTCATGGTGAGCCGCAATGATGGCGAGCACCTCGCGATCGAAATCCGCGTGCGGCGTGAGCAGCTCGACCGTGTTCGACACATGCGCCTTGACGTGCTCGAACTCTTCCGCGGTCAGTGCCCCGGCCTTGGCGAGGATCCCGTAATCGAGCTGGATCTTGCCGATGTCCTCGAGCAGGCCGGCGAGGCCGAGCTGCCTCACCTCGGGCGAGCTCAGGCCGACGAAGCGCGCGAACACCATCAGGTGCACCGAGACATTGACCGCGTGATCGTAAGTGTATTGGTCGGTCCGCTTCAGGCGCGTGAGCCACATCAGCGCATCGGGATTGCGCTCCACGCCAGCCGCCATCTCGCCGACGAGCCCCTCGACGCGGCCGACGTCGATTGCCTCGCTGGCCTCGATCGCGGCGCGCGTCTGCCGCAGGGCAAAATAGACGTCATCGACGATCGGCGCGGAATACAGCAGCTCCGTTTCCAGCCGGCTGCGACCATCTGCATGAACGCGCGGTATCTTCGGCTGACGCTTGGCGTGGATCTTCCCCTTGAAGCTGCGCGCGACCTTCAGGAACCGTGTCGCGTCGCTGTGGCTCTCGGCCTCGGTCCGGGGCTCGACACGGGGCGCCGCCGCCCGGAGCGCGGGGTCGTCACGCTCCGCGACCGGCGCACGAAACTGATCACCGACCGACCGCGCATGGTCGATCACGACACTGCGGCAGTACTGCCGCAGTGTCGTGATCTGTTCGTCGTCTTCGATCAGGAAACCCTGGAGCATGAAAGGGGTTTCGAGCCAGGGGCGATCGATGTCTACGACGAACATCCCGACCTTCAGATCGCGTGTCGAAACTTCGCTCTTCAAACCCTCACTCCTGCGCGCACGGTGCGGAATCGCCCACGGTAGTGTACGGGGCGTACGGGGCCTCAACGACCACCGCATCGAAGACTTGAGCCCGCATGGTGACACCCATCACGCCGGCATGGTCGCCGTGGCTGCGAGGCATCGCCGCCGGTCCGGCCCCTATCCCAGCCATACCCTCGCATTGCGGAACATGCGCAGCCATGGCGAGGCGTCCGGGCTGTCGTCGAGCAGCCGCTGCGGTGCCCACGACATCTGCAGCGTCCGCGCCGTGCGCTCCGGGTGCGGCATCATGATCGTGAAGCGACCGTCGGCGGTGGTGAAGCCGGTGACGCCGGCCGGCGAACCGTTCGGGTTGGCGGGATAGGCCTCGGCCGGCTTGCCGTGATTATCGACGTAGCGCAGCGCAAGCCGCACGCTTTCACGATCGCCTTCATGGGCGAAGACCGCCCTGCCCTCGCCGTGACTGACGACGATCGGCATGCGACTGCCGGCCATGCCCTGCAGCAGGATGGAGGGGCTGTCGAGCACTTCGACCATCGCGAAGCGCGCCTCGAACTGCTCGCTGCGATTGCGATGAAAGGTCGGCCACGCCTCGGTACCCGGAATGATCGGCGCGAGGTGCGCCATCATCTGGCAGCCATTGCACACGCCCAGGGCGAAGGTGTCGCTGCGGCCGAAGAAGGCCTCGAACTCGGCGCGCAACTTCGGATTGAAGAGGATGGACTTGGCCCAGCCCTGGCCGGCGCCGAGCACGTCGCCGTAGGAGAAGCCACCGCAGGCGGCCAGACCATGAAAACCGGCGAGATCGATGCGGCCGGCCTGCAGGTCGGACATATGCACGTCGACCGGCGCGAAACCCGCGCGCTCGAAGGCGGCCGCCATCTCGAGTTGGGAATTGACCCCCTGTTCACGCAGCACGGCGAGCTTCGGGCGCGCGCCGCTGGCGATGAAGGGCGCGGCGACGTCGTCGCTGACGTCGAACGACAGCGACACCGACAGCCCGGGGTCGGTGGCATCGGCGAGACCGTCGAACTCCTGCTGGGCGCAGTCGGCGTCGTCGCGCAGCCGGGCGATGCGGTAGCTGGTCTCGGACCAGGCCTGCAGCAGCTCCGAGCGCGCAGCGCCGAACACCAGCCTGGCGCTGCGGCGGAAGCGGATCTCGTCCTTGTCGTTGGGCTCGCCGATGAAATGGTAGGCGAGCCTGGCCTCGCGCAGCACCTCGGTGATCCGGGTGCGATCGTCGCGGCGGATCTGGATCACCGCGCCGAGCTCCTCGGCGAAGAGACCTGCGAAGAGGCGGTCGTCGAAGCGCCCCTTGAGGGTGTCGGGCTTCTTCTCCAGGCCGTCGACATCGTTCATGTAGGGGTCGTAGCACACGGTGTCGAGCACCAGCGACAGACCGCATTTTGCCGCGAAGGCCATCTCGCACACGGTGGCGAAGAGGCCGCCGTCCGAGCGGTCGTGATAGGCGAGCAGCAGGCCGTCACCGCGCAGGCGCTGGATCGCGGCGAAGAAGGCGACCAGCTGCGCCGGCTCCACGTCCGGCGCGTGCTCGCCGACCGAGTTGTAGGCCTGGGCGAAAGCCGAGCCGCCGAGTCGGTTGCGGCCGTTGCCGAGGTCGATCAGCATCAGCTCGGTCTCGACCCCGGCCGGCAACTGCAGTTGAGGGGTCAGCGTGCGACGGATGTCCTGCACCGGCGCGAAGGCGGTGGCGATCAGCGACAGCGGCGCCACCACCTGCTTGTCCTCACCGTCCGCCTGCCAGGCAGTGCGCATCGACAGCGAATCCTTGCCGACCGGAATCGACAGCTTGGCGGCGACGCAGAACTCGGACACCGCCTTCACCGTGTCGAACAGCTTCGCGTCCTCGCCGCGATAGCCGGCGGCGGCCATCCAGTTGGCCGAAAGCTTGACCTTACCGATGTCGGCGATGTCGGCCGCGGCGATGTTGGTGATCGCCTCGCCGATCGCCATGCGTCCGGAGGCCGGCGCATCTACACACGCCAGCGCCGTGCGCTCGCCGATCGCGAACGCCTCGCCCCTGTAGCCGCGGAAGCTCATCGCGGTGACGGCGACATCGGCCACCGGCACCTGCCACGGGCCGACGAACTGGTCGCGCGCGGTCAGGCCACCCACCGAGCGGTCGCCGATGGTGATGAGAAAACTCTTGCTCGCCACCGCCGGCACGCGCAGCACCCGCATCCCGGCTTCCCTGAGGTCCAGCCCGGTGGTGTCGAAGGGCGGCAGATGCACCGCGCGGCGCGACACGTTGCGGGTCATCTTCGGCGTCTTGCCGAGCAGCACATGCATTTCCATGTCCACCGGCTTGTTGCCGAAGTGGCGGTCGCTCACGGTCAGGTGACCGTCGGCGGTCGCTTCGCCGAGCACCGCGAAGGGGCAGCGCTCGCGCTCGCAGAAGGCACGGAACATGTCCAGGCTTCCGGGCGCGATCGCGAGCACGTAGCGCTCCTGCGACTCGTTCGACCAGATCTCGCGCGGGCTCATGCCCGGCTCCTCGATATGCACCTCGCGCAGCTCGAAATGCGCCCCCAGGCCTGCATGGTCGGCGAGCTCGGGCATCGCGTTCGACAGCCCGCCGGCACCGACGTCGTGGATGGCGATGATCGGATTGGCCGCTCCCTGCTGCCAGCAGGCGTCGATCACCTCCTGGCAGCGGCGCTGGATCTCCGGGTTGCCGCGCTGCACCGAGGCGAAGTCGAGGTCTGCGGCGTTGGTGCCGGTCGCCATCGACGAGGCCGCGCCGCCGCCGAGGCCGATCAGCATGCCCGGCCCGCCGAGCTGGATCAGCAGCGTGCCGGGGGCGAACTGCGGCTTGTGCGACTGCTGCGCCTGGATGGAACCCAGGCCGCCGGCGATCATGATCGGCTTGTGATAGCCGCGCACCTCGCCCTGCACTTCCTGCTCGAAGCTGCGGAAGTAGCCGGCGAGATTGGGGCGACCGAATTCGTTGTTGAACGCGGCGGCGCCGATCGGGCCCTCGATCATGATGTCGAGCGCCGAGGCGATCCGCTCCGGCTTGCCGTAGGGTTGCTCCCAGGGCTGGCCGAAGCCGGGGATATTCAGGTTCGACACCGAGAAGCCGGCGAGACCGGCCTTGGGCCGCGAGCCGCGGCCGGTCGCGCCCTCGTCGCGGATCTCGCCGCCGGCGCCGGTGGCCGCGCCCGGGAAGGGCGAGATCGCGGTCGG
>JBFGZP010000155.1:0-8047 GCA_041586695.1 Thauera sp. | reverse complement strand
GACGCGGCCGGTACCGTGCTCCGGTACCGGCCGCGTCCTTGTGGCCCGTGAGCCGTTTACTTCAGTGCCGCGAAGGCGTTCGCGGTGATCGCGTCAACCGCACCGAGGCCCGAAATCTTGCGAACCTTCGGCGCCTTCGCATCGCCCGACGCCGCCCACTTGCTGTAGTAATCCACCAGCGGCTTGGTCTGGGCGTGGTAGACCGCGAGACGCTTCTTCACCGTCTCCTCCTTATCGTCGTCGCGCTGCACCAGGTCTTCGCCCGTCACATCGTCCTTGCCTTCAACCTTGGGCGGATTGTACTTGACGTGGTAGGTGCGGCCCGACGCGAGGTGAGCGCGACGCCCGCTCATGCGCTCGACGATCTCGCTGTCGGGCACGTCGATCTCGAGCACGAAATCGATCGGGACGCCGGCTTCCTTCATCGCTTCTGCCTGCGGGATGGTTCGCGGGAAGCCGTCGAACATATAGCCCGACCTGCAATCATCCTGCTGCAGACGATCCTTGACCAGACCGATGATGATCTCGTCGGACACGAGTCCGCCCGAATCCATGACCTTCTTCGCCTCGACGCCGAGCGGCGTGCCGGCCTTGACCGCGGCACGAAGCATGTCGCCGGTGGATATCTGCGGAATGCCGAACTTCTCCTTGATGAAGTTGGCCTGCGTGCCCTTGCCCGCGCCCGGCGGTCCCAAAAGAATCAGTCGCATACACCCTCCCGGTGATTCGGCCACGATAGACGGCCGTTTCTTTTTGAAAAATATGCCGAAACTTAACCGACAAGCCCCGACCGGTCAAACCCGTTCCTGCCCCCTCCGAGCCGGAACGTCGAACTGCCGGACTCGCCCAGCTTCAGGCGCGCCCGGCTGCAAACAGCGCGCGCACGCGCTCGAGGTCCTCCGCCGTATCGACACCGGCCGGCGGCGCGGCCGCCAGTTCCAGCACGCGGATCCGAAAGCCGTGCCACATTGCCCGCAGCTGCTCCAGGGCCTCCCACTGCTCGAGCGGCGAAACCGCGAGATCCGCATAACGGCGCAGGAATCCGACACGATACGCATACAGGCCGACATGGCGCAGCATCGGCAGGCCGTGCGGCAGCTCGTCGCGCCGGCTCGCCCAGGCGTCGCGCGCCCACGGAATCGGCGCGCGCGAGAAATACAGCGCCCGCCCGGCGGCATCACACACGACCTTGACCACGTTGGGGTTGAAGGCTTCGCCGGCATCTGCCAGTGGATGCGCGGCGGTGGCCATGGCCGCTTCGGCGTCGTCCGCCAGCGCATCGGCCACCGCCTTCACCATTGCAGGGTCGATCAGCGGCTCGTCGCCCTGCACATTGACCACGATCGCGTCGTCCCGCCAGCCTCGGAGCTTGGCCACTTCGGCAAGGCGATCGGTCCCGCTGGCGTGGTCGGGCCGGGTCATCAGGACACTGCCGCCTGCCGCCTCGACCGCGTCACGCACGTCGCCATGATCGGTCGCCACCCAGATCTCCTCGGCACCGACGCCGCGCACGCGCTCGAGCACGCGCACGATCATCGGCTTGCCGGCGATGTCCGCCAGGGGCTTGGCGGGAAGCCGGGTCGACGCATAGCGCGCCGGAATGACGATGCGGAAAGTGGCGTCTCGTGCCGGCTGCGATGCCACGTTCAGGCCTTGCGCAGCGCGTCGACTTCCTCGGCGCTCATGACACGCGCCTCGTCCTCGAGCATCACCGGGATGCCGTCGCGGATCGGGAACCCGAGGCGGTCGGGCTTGCACACCAGTTCCTGCTTGTCCTTCAGGTAGTCAAGCGGCCCCTTGCACAACGGGCAGACGAGGATTTCAAGCAGTCTCGCGTCCATTCTTCAACGTCTCCAGGATGCGTTCGGCGGCACCCGAACCGATTTGCGCCCTCACTGGCAGTTCCCAGCAGTTGTCCGGGGCGAAAGCGCGACATTTTACCGCATCCTTGCTCGTCATCATGATCGGCTTGGCATCACCGAAATTCAGGTCGGCCGCGCCGAAGCGATGATGATCCGGAAAGGCGTGCGGCTCGACCTCGAGCCCCATCGCCGCGAGTTGGTCGAAGAAGCGCTGCGGCCGGCCGATGCCCGCAACCGCATGCACGCGCAATCCGCGAAAGGCCGCTGCATCGCGCGTCTCGGCAGGTTCGCGCAGCGAGCGGAACTGCGTCCCCTCGAGTCGCATCGCGAACACGGGCGTGGACGCGAGGCGCGCGCGCAGGCCCGGGGACAGTTCGCCATGTGCGATCACCAGATCGGCCTCGATCAGGCGGCCCACCGGTTCGCGCAATGGTCCGGCCGGCAGGAGCAGGCGATTGCCGAGCAGGGCCTCGTCGACGACGGCGACTTCGACATCCCGCGCCAGCCGGTAGTGCTGCATGCCATCGTCGGTGACGATGATGTCGCACTCGGGGTGGCGCGCGAGCAATGCACGCGCCGCCGCCGGGCGGTCGCGGCCGACGGCGAGCGGACGGCCCACCAGGCGTGCGAGCAACACAGGCTCGTCACCGAAGACCGCCGGGTCTCCGTCGGCGGGGACGATGGCGACGCCCTTTACGCTGCCGCCATACCCCCGGCTGACGACGCCGGGCTGCCATCCCGCCGCAAGCAGTTGGCGCACCAGCCAGTCGACCACGGGCGTCTTGCCACTGCCCCCGGCGGCGATGTTGCCGACGACGATCACCGGCACCGACAGGCGTACGGCGCGCCGGGCACCGCTTGCGTAGAGCCAGCGACGGGTGCCTGCGACGGACGCAAACAGCAAGGACAACGGGGACAGCAGCCACGCAAGCGGGCCGCGACGGCGCCAGAAGGCGGGAGCCTCGGCGGCCATGCTCAGCGCATCACGGTGGCGGCGCCTGAATGGCGAAGGTGATGTGCGGCAGTCCCGCGCGCTGCGCCGCCTGCATCACGTCGACCACGCTCTGGTGTGCGGCTTTGGCATCGGCGTTGATGACGACCACCGGCTCGCGCCCGCTCTCGGGTGCGGCCTTGCCGAGCGCGGCGGCAATCGATTCGACGCTGCGCTCGCCCACCGGCCGGCGGTTCACCAGGACGTCACCGTTGGCGGTGACTGCAACCACGATCTCGTTCGCGACCTCGGCGGCCGTGTCCTGCTCCGCGGTCGGCAGATTGATCTCGAGTCCCGAGACCTTGGAGAAGGTCGTCGTCAGCATCAGGAAGATGATGATGACCAGCACCACGTCGATCAGCGGGATGAGATTGATCTCGGGCTCTTCACTGCGGCTTCCGCGCCGGAAGTTCATCGTCGCGCCTCCTCAGCCGCGACGTTCGCCGTGCGCGACTTCGACCAGCTTGACAGCCTGCTGCTCCATGTCGATCACGAAGCTGTCGATCAGGGCGCGGAAATGGCGCCAGAAGATCATCGCCGGGATCGCGATGATCAGGCCGAGACCCGTCGTATAAAGCGCAATCGAGATTCCCTGCGCAAGCTGGGCCGGGTTGGCTCCGCTCGCGCCTTGCGAGGCGAAGATGTCGATCATGCCGACGATGGTGCCGAACAGGCCCATCAAGGGACTGATCGCCGCGATGGTCCCGAGCGTGGTGAGGAAGCGTTCGAGATCGTGCACCACCGCGCGGCCGGTTTCCTCGATCGCTTCCTTCATCACGACGCGCGGGCTATTGACGTTGCGCAAGCCGGCGGCCAGCACCCGACCGAGCGGCGAATGGCCGCCCACACGCTCGATCATCTCGGCCGAGACGCCATGCAGGTGCAGGTCATTGAGCACGTTGTGCAAGAGCCCGGGAGGCGCGACGCGTGCTCGACGCAGCGTGATGGAGCGCTCGATGATCAGCGCCATCGCGATGACCGAGGCCAGGATCAAGGGCCAGATTGGCCAGCCTACAGTCTGGATGATCGCGAACACGCGGAACGGCCTCCTAACGGCAAAGGCGGAACTCTAGCGCCGCGCGCCTCCACGGGCAAGCTCGCATGCTCCCGGATCGCCCCGACGGCATGCGGCGCCGTCTTGCGCGTCGTTCGTGCAAGCAATCCACAGAAGCTGTGGATAAGTTTGTGGACCAATTCGGGATCTGGCCCCGAAGCCCCGTCGCCACAAGCCTTGGCCTGCTTCGATGCAAAATTGTGCAACATTTATTACTCCATAAAATCAATAACTTGAGAATACACTCCTTGTTCTTCAAGGACTTGCGAATCCGCCCTTGACAGCACGCCCTGCCTGTGGATTGCGCTACAATCGCGCCATGTCGAACATGCCTTACAGCCCTGCCCAAGGAGGCCTTGACATACCGGAAACCCAGCCCGCGCCGGTGCTCACGGTGTCGGCGCTCAACCGCCTCGCCCGCGAGACGCTGGAATCCAGTCTGCCGCTGATGTGGGTGGGCGGCGAGGTTTCGAACCTCACCCGGGCGGCCTCCGGACACCTGTATTTCACCCTCAAGGACGCGACTGCGCAGGTGCGTTGTGCGATGTGGCGCAATCGCGCCCAGTTGCTGGCATTCCGGCCCGAGAACGGCATGCGCGTTGAAGCGCGCGCCCTCGTCACCCTCTACGAAGCCCGCGGCGATTACCAGCTCAACGTCGACAGCCTGCGTCCGGCCGGCATCGGCAACCTGTTCGAGGCGTTCAACCGCCTGAAGGAAAAGCTCGCGGCCGAAGGCCTGTTCGACGCCGCCAGCCGCCGTGCGCTGCCGACATACCCGCGCGCGATCGGGATCGTCACCTCGCCGGCAGCGGCGGCGCTGCGCGACGTCCTCGTGACCCTGCGCCGGCGCGCCCCGCACGTACCACTGGTCCTCTACCCCACGCCGGTGCAGGGCGCAGAAGCCGCCGCCCGGCTCGTCGACGCGGTCGATCGCGCAGGACAGCGCGCTGCACGAGACAACATCGATGTCCTCCTGCTCGTGCGCGGCGGCGGCAGTATCGAGGACCTGTGGTCGTTCAACGACGAAGCGCTGGCGCGCGCCATCCGCGCCTGTCCGCTGCCCGTCGTGTGCGGCGTCGGCCACGAAACGGACTTCACGATCGCCGACTTCGCGGCCGATCTGCGGGCGCCCACCCCGACCGGTGCGGCCGAGATCGCCAGCTCGGGTTGGCACGCCGCACACGGCGAGCTCGCCACCCTGGCGCCGCGACTGCAGCGCGCGCTACAGCGCCGGCTCGAAGCCCTCGGCCAGCGTGTGGACCGGGCGGCCCTGCGCCTCGTCCATCCGCGCGAACGCCTGCGCCGCACGTGTGACGAACTCGCCGCCCTGGAGACACGCCTGCACGGCGGTATCACGCGCCGGATCGAGCGCGCCCGTTTCCAGCACGCCGGCCTGAGCCTTCGACTCGACAACCGGCGGCCCGCCCTCGCCTACGAGCAAGAGCGCGTCGCGTCACTCGCAGCCCGTCTGCAGCGCAGCGGCCGCCAGGCGCTCGACGCGCATCGCAGCCGCGCCGACGCCTTGTCGTCGCATCTTCAGCACCTGGGTCCGCTCGCCGTGCTCGCGCGCGGGTACGCCATTGCCCGCGACGCCGAAGGGCGGGTGCTGCGCTCGGCCACGGCCGTCGCCGCCGGTGACGCCGTTGATGTGCAGCTTGCCGACGGAAAGCTGCATACTAGAGTGACAGGATCGAGTGCCTGACCGACCGCCGGCGCGGGCGGTACCGGGCGCACCCGAATCGCACCCGATTTCGGTGCGGGCAGGTTCCATCACGGGCGATATGCGCTTATGATTTCCTGCTCCGGGATTGTCACCGACGGGCAATCCTAACTAGAATCGTCGGAATTTCCCCGCAGAATATTCATCCCACGAACACGACAACAGGAGAGACCCCATGGAACATACCCTGCCCGCCCTGCCCTACGCCAAGGACGCTCTGGCCCCGCACATTTCCGCCGAAACGATGGAATTCCACTACGGCAAGCACCACCAGGCCTACGTCACGAACCTGAACAACCTGATCAAGGGCACCGAGTACGAGAATCTCGACCTCGAAGCCATCGTCAAGAAGGCGCCGGCCGGCGGCATCTACAACAACTCCGCCCAGATCTGGAACCACACCTTCTTCTGGAGCAGCATGAAGCCCAGCGGCGGCGGCGAGCCGAGCGGCGCGCTGGCCGACGCGATCAAGGCCAAGTGGGGCTCCTTCGACGACTTCAAGAAGGCCTTCACTGCTTCGGCCGTGGGTAACTTCGGCTCGGGCTGGACCTGGCTGGTGAAAAAGGCCGACGGCTCGGTCGACATCGTGAACATGGGCGCCGCCGGTACCCCGCTCACCACCGGCGACAAGGCCCTGCTCTGTATCGACGTGTGGGAACACGCCTACTACATCGACTATCGCAACCGTCGTCCGGACTTCGTCGCCACCTTCCTGAACAGTCTGGCGAACTGGGATTTTGCGGCGAAGAACTTCGCCTGACTCCATCCGGCGCCTGACGCTCGAGCCACTGTCGGGGCCGGGCGCCGGCTTGCGGCAGGCGCTTCGCCTGAACTGAAGACATGGCCTCCTCCCGGAAACGGGCGGAGGCCATGTGCTTTGCGGCCCCTCCGTGCGCGCCGGCCCGCCACTTCCTGCCGCGGTTCGTCGTGTAAGAAACGAATCGTTTCGTGCGACTGAATGGGGTCGGCGTCAAGGCCTATCCTTACCGCCTCATTCCGGAGTCCATTCCATGCACGACCTCGTCAAGGATTACTACGGCCGCCAGCTCACCGCTTCGTCCGACCTGAAAACCACGGCCTGTTGCGACCCCAGTGCCATGCCGGCCTGGCTCAAGCCGCTGCTCACGCGCATCCACCCCGAGGTCCTGAGCCGCTACTACGGTTGCGGCCTGGTCTGCCCGCCGCTGCTCGAGGGCTGCCGCGTGCTGGATCTGGGCTGCGGGTCGGGGCGGGATGTCTACGCGCTCGCCCAACTCATCGGACCGGGGGGCGAGGTGGTCGGCGTCGACATGACCGAGGAACAACTCGGCGTGGCCACGCGGCACCAGGCCCACCACGCGGAGGCCTTCGGCCACGCCCGCAGCAACGTCCGCTTCCTGCACGGATACATCGAGCGTCTCGACGAGCTCGGGCTGGAGGAAGGCAGCTTCGACGTCATCGTGTCGAACTGCGTGGTGAATCTTTCGCCGGACAAGGACGCGGTGCTGCGCGGCGTCTTTCGCCTGCTCAAGCCCGGTGGCGAGTTCTACTTCTCCGACGTCTATGCGGATCGCCGCGTCCCGGCGGCGGTGCGTGACGACCCGGTACTGTACGGCGAGTGCCTCGGGGGCGCGCTGTACTGGAATGACTTCCGCCGCCTGGCCTGGCGCACCGGCTTCGCCGACCCGCGCCTCGTCGAGGACCGCCCGCTCGAGATCACCGATCCGGCACTCGCCGCAAAGCTCGGCAACATCCGCTTCCACTCGGCGACCTACCGTCTGTTCAAGCTCGACGGCCTCGAGACCGCGTGCGAGGACTACGGACAGGCGGTGATCTATCGTGGCACGATCCCTGAACATCCGGATCGCTTCGTGCTCGACAAGCACCACGACATCGAGACCGGCCGCGTCTTCCCGGTGTGCGGCAACACCTGGCGCATGCTGCACGACACCCGGCTGAAGGAGCATTTCGACTTCGTCGGCAACTTCGACCGCCACTACGGCCTGTTCGAAGGCTGCGGCGACGCCATCCCGTTCGACCGCGCACTGCGCGGCGACGCCGGCGGTGCTTGCTGCTGAGGCGGATGCGACAGCGGCCGGCGGGAGGACCGCGCATGACGGAGATCCTGGCCAGAGCGCTCGCCTCACAGGCGGTGATGGTGATGCTTCCATCCGGCGCCGCGGCGGACGCCGGCAGGCACCGCGGCGCGCTGCGCACGGCTTGCCCTGGCAAGCCTGCATCGGCTATCGGAGAGAGCCGAGTTCCAGGGATGGGAAGATGGCCGCAGATGCATCAAGGCGGACAACCGACCAGTCGGTCCCAGACGCCGCCACCGCCGCCTTGAAGCCTTGCGGCGCCGCGATCTCGGTCACCCGCCAGGCGCCGGGGCCATGCGCCTGGTCGTCGTTGCGGACCAGGGCGTTTTCACGTCCCGGGGCATG